>CAIXSK010000344.1 GCA_903922075.1 uncultured beta proteobacterium
CCGTAAGATCGGCGCTGGTTGCCGCCCTGTGCGTGGCGCTGATCCCGCTGGCCCGGCGTTTCGACCCTTGGGACGTGCCGCAGTGGCTATGGGAAACGTGGCGCTTCGTGAAGCAGATATTTCCGCTGCTCGTCGTCGGCGTTTTCATGTATTTCCCGACCCTGGTCGAGGTGCCGATCGCCAAGATGTTCCTCTCGCTCGGCATGCACCCGGGCCCGCTGATCGCCTATCTGATGGCCGATCCGGAACTCTCGCTGCAGAGCATCCTGATCACCACGGCGATCATCGGCAAGCTCAAGGCGTGGACCTATGTCGGGCTGGTTGCGGTGTTTTCGACGCTGGCCGGGCTGACCTACGGCGCCTGGGTCGATGGCGCCTCGCTGTGGATGCTGGCCTTGCCGGTCGGCGGCTTTGTCGCCTTGCTGGTCATTCTGTTGCACCGGTTCGAGCGGGCGGCGCTCGCCCGGGCCGCCTGAAAGGAGTTGTCATGTTGATCAAGATACTGGGCAGCGGTTGCGCCAAGTGCAATCGCCTGGAACAACTGACCCGCGAGGTCGTCGCCGAACTGGGGCTGGATGCCAGCTTCGAGCATGTGACGAAGATGGACGAAATCATGGCCTACCCGATCATGACGACGCCGGCGCTGGTCGTCGATGAAGCGGTCAAGGTCGCCGGGCGGATGCCGAGCAAGGACGAGATTGCCGGCTGGCTGAAGACTTAGCCGGGGCCGTTGCCGGCCCCGGCGCGCCGGTCAGGCAGAAACTGAAAGCAGGCTGCTCAGCGCCGAATCGCTGCTGTTGTCGTTGAAGCTGCCGTAGGCGTGCATCAGCTGCATGATCTTGAACATCACCTGGGCGTCGCTGTTGGCCGATGACGCGCTGGTCGAGCTTGCCGTCTCGCTGGTGCTTTCCGAGGCGCTGTTGTAGGCCTGCGCTTCGGCAAACGTCATCTTGCCGTCGCCATCGGCATCGGCCGCCTCGAAGTTGTTGACGACATTGGAGATGAAACTGGTGCGCTCGCTGTCGCTGCTGCCGATTTCCTCCAGCTGGCTGCTCAGTTCCTCCTTGGTGAAGCCGGCATCGTTCTGCGGCGGCGGCGGGGGCGGCATGCCGCCCATGCCCTGCGGCCCGTGGCCGCCATGCCCCTGCAGGCGCATCTGGTTGAACTGGCTGTCCAGCTCTTCCTGCAACTTGGTCAGCGTCGTCGAAAACTCGCTCTCGGTGACCTTGCCATCGCTGTCGCTGTCGAGCGCGGCAAAGACGTCTTCGGCCGTCGACGAACTGCTGTCCGCGGCGATCTTGCTGAAGGCCGAGACGAGATCGCTTTTTTCCAGGTAGCCCTGGCTCCGGGTGTCGAGTTTGGCGAATAGCTGGCTAATGGATGTGGTGTTGCCTAGGCTGCTGACCATGATTACCTCCGTTTGGTTGATCAAAAAAGGAATGCCCGTGACGGGCTTTCCTTCTTGAGCAAGTTATCGGCCAAAACCCTTCAAAATTGGCGGTGTTTTGCGTTAAACGAGGTAAATTTCGGTTAAAAAATTGGCTTTTATCGGCCTTGTTGCGTTGAATTCGCTACGATTTTGACGAAAAGCGGCAAGTTTTTGGCCGCCGGCAGAATCTGCCGCCCCCGTTCGCCCGCCGCATTGCGGTAAAACTCTGTAAAACCGGCGTGTTTCGTCTGGTTATGCTTGGCGCGCTTGGCTATCATCATCGTTTGCCGAACAAACGCGATACGCCATGACACACATTTTGCTGGTCGACGACGACGTCGAACTTTCCGGCATGTTGCGCGACTACCTCAATCAGGATGGGTTCTTCGCGACGGCGGTTCATGACGGGGAAAGCGGCGTCAAGGCGGCGCTTTCCGGTGATTTCGGCATCGTCGTGCTCGACGTGATGATGCCCGGGATCAGCGGCATCGAGGCGCTCCGCCGCATTCGCGCCGCGAGCAAGGTGCCGGTGCTGATGCTGACCGCCAAGGGCGACGACATGGACCGCATTGTCGGCCTTGAGCTCGGCGCCGACGATTATGTGCCCAAACCCTGCCTGCCGCGCGAACTGGCCGCCCGCCTGCGCGCCATCCTGCGTCGTACGCAGCCCGCCGATGTGGCGAGTGGGCCGATCGCGGTGGGCGCGCTGACCGTGTTTCCGGAACAGCGGCGGGTTGAATGGAGCGGCGCGCCGGTCGACCTGACCAGCACCGAGTTCAACCTGCTCGAAACCCTGGCCCGTAGCGCCGGGCGTCCGGTCGGCAAGGCGGCCTTGTCGGAGCAGGCACTGGGCCGGCCATTGGTCCGCTTCGACCGCAGCATTGACGTGCATCTGTCGAGCATCCGGCGCAAGCTCGGTACCTTGCCCGACGGTCGTTCCTGCATCCAGACCGTGTATCGGCAGGGCTACCAGTTGATCAAGGAATAGCGTGGGACGTCTGTTCTGGAAATTTTTCCTGTTCATCTGGCTCGGCCAGATGGCGGCCGTGCTCGGCACCGGCATGCTGTTCTGGGCCGAACGGAAAAACTTCGAAGGGCGCATGGGGGGCAGCGTGGAGCGACTGCCGCCGGATAGCGCCGAGCTGGACTCGCATCGACGGCCCCCGCCGCCACCCCCGGGGGCGTTTGGGAGGCAGCTTCCCCCGGGCGGATTTGGCGAACCGCCGCATCCGGCGGGAAGGGGCGAGCGGCCGCCGCAGGATCGGCCAATGGGGCCGCCCGGCATGCATCTGCCGGTTTTTCCCGCGCTCGCCGGGCTGCTCGCCAGCGTGCTCTGCGCGGCCGGCCTGGCCTGGTATTTCGCCCGCCCGATTCGCCAGCTCCGTAGCGGCTTCGACCGGGTTGCCGACGGCGATCTGGAAGCCCGGGTTGCTCCCGGTATGCAGGGACGCCGCGACGAGCTGGCCGACCTTGGTCGCGATTTCGATCGCATGACCGAGCGCCTGCAAAGCCTGGTCGAAGGCCAGAAGCGCCTGCTCCACGACGTTTCGCACGAGTTGCGCTCGCCGCTCGCCCGCTTGCAGGCAGCGGTCGGCCTGGCTCGCCAGCAGCCGGCCCGGATGGACGACTGCCTGCTGCGTGTCGAGCGCGAGAGCGAACGGATGAACCAGCTGGTCGGGCAACTGCTGACCTTGTCGCGGCTGGAGGCCGGCGTTGCCGAGGCGACGGAGCTCGTCGACATGGCCGAACTGCTCGCCGATATCGTCGAGGACGCCCGCTTCGAGGCCGAGGCCCGGCAGGTCGTCATCGCTTACGACGCGGGCGACATGGCTGAAATCCGCGGCAATTCCGAATTGCTGCACCGGGCCATCGAGAATGTGCTGCGCAATGCCGTCCGCTATTCGCCGGAGGGCGGCCGGGTGGGCGTCGCGGCCGGCAAGCGGGGGCAAGTGTTTCAGGTCCGCATCGAGGACCAGGGGCCCGGGGTCGAGGCTGACGAACTCGAAGCGATATTCAGCCCTTTCTTCCGCGGTCGCGCGGCGCGGCCCGGCGATGGGCATGGGCTGGGGCTGGCCATCGCCCGTCGGGTGATGCGGGTCATCGGTGGGCGCATCCTGGCGAGCAGGGGCGCGGCCGGCGGATTGGTCGTCGAGATCGAGATCCCCGCCTGATCGTTTGTGGCGGCAAGGCGAGGCGAATCAGCCGGCGGTTTCGACCGGGGCGATGAAGACGTAGCCCTGCGAGCGGAGCGTCTTGATGAAGCCGCTGCCGTCGGCCTGCTGGCCGAGGATGCGCCGGATCTGGCTGACGTGGACGTCGATGATCCGGTCGTAGGGCATGTATTCGCGGTGCAGGACGCGTGACAGTTGTTCGCGGGAGAGCGGTTCGAAGGGGTGTTCGAGGAATGCGGTGAGCAGGGCGTAGCCGGAGACGCCGAGCGGCGTCGGTGGGCTGTCGGTGCGGGTCAGCTGGCGCGTGCCGGTATCCAGCGTCCAGTCGCCGAACACCAGTCGTCGCAGGTCGCTGCGCTTGAGGGGCGGACGCTGGCAGCGGCGCAGCAGGCCCCGGATGCGGGCGAGCAGTTCGCGCATGTTGCAGGGCTTGGCCAGGAAGTCGTCGGCCCCGGTTTCGATGCCGACGATGCGCTCGATGTCGTCGGATCGCGTCGCATGGATCAGGACGGGAATGTCGGATGTCTGGCGCAGCTGGCGCAGCAGTTCAAAGCCCTCAATATCGGGCAGGCTCAGGTCGAGAATGATGACGTCGGGCTGTTCTTCGAGCCGGCGCCACATCGTGCGGCCGTCTTCGGCGAAGATGCTGTCGATTCCTGCGCTGGCCAGGGTCGAGCCGAGCAGGTGGCGGGTCCCCGGATCGTCTTCAACAATAAGCGCGGTCTGGCGCATGGCTTTCGTTTCGGATGTGCAGTAAGGCATTGATTGTAATGCAATGCAAAGGGTGGCAAGCGATTTGCGATTGCGGCGCAAGATCGGGAGAAAGCCCTCGCTTCATTGCCGTGCCCCGCTCAAAGTCTCCGGCGCCTGATCCCGAGATTTGCCCGCGTTGCCGCCCGGGCAGGCGATTGTGGCAGAATCGGGAAATCTGGCGACAATGCCACGGACGCGCTTCGAACGGGGGACTCATGCGGGATTGGAATTTCTGCTGGCAACGTTGCCGGGGTTTCGTTTTTGCCCTTTTTTTGCTGCCGACCGTAGCATTTGCCCAGGAGGCGCGGCCGCTGACCAAGGGCGAGACCCTCTACCTGCCGATCTATTCCCACATGCTGTACGGCAATCTCGGCAAGAGCGGCAAGGCTTCGTACGTGCTGCTCTCGGCGCTCGTTTCAATCCGCAATACCGATGCGCGGCGGCCGATCCGCGTGCTGACCGCCAAGTATTTCGATACCCATGGCAAGCAGCTCGGCGAGCGGGTGCCGACGCCGGTCGTCGTGCCGCCGCTCGGCACACTGGAGCTGTTCGTCGAACTCAATGACGCGTCCGGCGGTTCCGGGGCCAACTTCATCATCAAGTGGGAGGCCGACCAGCCGCTCAATCCGCCGCTGGTCGAGTCGCTGCATGCGAACATGGATGGCGGCAAGGCCGTCATTTTCATGACGCAGTCGGTGCCGCTGGCCGAATAGGCGGGGCTGCCCTTGTCCGTCATCACACCCTCGCAGACCGGCTACATCGTCCGCCTGGTCTATGTCGCCGTCGGCCTGCTGATTGCCGTGCACGTTTTCGGCACGGTCGGCTACATGGTGCTGACCGAGGGCAAGTATTCGTGGTTCGACGCCTTCTACATGACCTTCATCACCGTCGCCACCATCGGCTTCGGCGAAATCATCGACATGTCGAGCAACCAGCCGGCGCGGATATTGACCGTGGTCATCGGCATCCTTGGCGCCGGTAACCTGTCGCTGCTCTTTTCGGTGGTGACGGTGGCGCTGCTCGAAACCGACCTCAATGGAACATTGCGGAGAAAACGCATGGAAAAGGCGATCAAGAAACTGAAGGGGCATTACATCCTGTGCGGCTTCGGCCGGGTCGGGCGCAACATCGCCCACGAACTGGAAGCGACCAATCGCCATTTCGTCGGCATCGACGAGGAGCTGCACCTGCTGGAGGAGTTCAAGGAGAAGAACCCCGGCTTCCTCTACCTGCACGGCGATGCCAGCGACGACGACATGCTGCTCGCCGCCGACCTGGCGGATGCCAAAGGCCTGTTCGCGGTGACCGGCGACGATTCGCGCAACCTGATGATCGTCATCACCGCCAAGCAGTTGAAGCCGGAACTGCGCGTGGTCGCCCGCTGCACCGAGCAGCGCAATATCGAGAAGATGCGCAAGGCCGGTGCCGATGCCATTGTTTCGCCGGATTTCACCGGCGGCATGCGCATCGCCTCGGCGATGATCCGGCCGCACGTCGTCTCCTTTCTCGACGAGATGCTGAAATCCGAAAAGAACCTGCGCGTCGAGGAAGTGCCGGTGCCGGCCGGGTTCATCCCCAAGCCGCTCGGTACGCTGAAGCTGCGCAGCGCCAATTACGTGCTGCTCGCCGTGCGCGAACGCAATGGCAGCTGGCTGTTCAACCCGGACAAGGATTTCCTGCTCAAGCCGGGGTTCATGCTGATCGCCATGGCCAGTCCGGTCGGCCGCAC
>CAIXSK010000345.1 GCA_903922075.1 uncultured beta proteobacterium
CACCCGTTCGGCTGTGGTCAAGGAATTCAAGCGCCGTCTGGAGCAGGCCGCGGCCAAGTCGTCGACGCTGCTGCTCAAGGGCGCCAACGGCGGCATGGCGGAAATCTGCGCTCGCACGCTGCAGCCGCCACGGGCACCCTGGCTCGATCTGTCCGGCGTGAGCAGTGCGCTGACCCAGGAAATGCTGGAAAAGGTCACCGGCGGTATCCTGTTCGTGCCGGACCTGTCGGCCCTGGGCAAGATGCAGCAGATGAACCTGGCCTTTGCGGTCGAACGCCTGGAAAAACTCAATCTGCAGCTGATCGCGGCCAGCGTCGTGTCGCTGCCGGCGCTGGGCGAGGCAGGCTGGGACGGCAAGCTGCTCGCCCGCCTGAACGAAATATGGGTCGCCATGCCCTCGCTGGTCGGGCACGGCGACGAATTGCCTGAGATTGCCGGGCTGCTGCTGACCAATTTCGTCGAACGCGGCGAAGTGCCGGTACGCCGCTTTTCGACGGCCGCCCTCAACGCCTTGCGCACGATGGTCTGGAAGAACCAGCCGGAATCGAACTGGAGCGATCTTTACGCCCTCGTCCGCAATTTGGCCGTGACCTCGCTCGACGAGGAGATCAGCGCCGAGGACGTGGCCCGGGTCCGGCCGCCGGAAGCGGCCGACTCGCCGGAGGTGGTCTCGCTGCTGCCGCTGTTCGACCAACCGCTGCGCGAGGCGCGCGATGCCTTCGAAAAGATGTATTTCGAACATCACCTGCGCCTCGAAGGCGGCAACATGACCAGGCTGGCTGAGCGCTCGGGACTGGAGCGCACGCATCTTTATCGCAAATTGAAGCAACTGGACGTCAAGCTCGGCAAGCGCGGCGAAGAATAAGCACCCGGGCGTTAGGGGGAAGTATGAAAGTGATCATTCTCGGGGCCGGCCAGGTCGGTGCCAGCGTGGCCGAAGGCCTGGTTTCGGAAGAAAACGACATCACGGTGATCGATTGTGATGGTCCCCGCCTGATGGCCTTGCAGGACAAGCTGGACCTGCGGACGGTGGTTGGCAATGCGGCCTATCCATCGACGTTGCGTGAAGCAGGGGCCGAGGATGCCGACCTGGTCATCGCGGTGACGCAAAGCGACCAGACCAATCTGGTTGCCTGCAAACTGGCGCACAGTCTTTTCAATGTGCCGACCCGTATCGCCCGCCTGCGGGCGCAGGATTTTCTCGACGATCCGCAATTGTTGACCGACGAGAATTTCGCGGTCGACCACGCGATTTGCCCGGAAATGGTGATTGCCGAATACATCCAGCGCCTGATCGAGTTTCCCGAGGCCTTGCAGGTCATGCAGTTTGCTTCCGGACGGGTCTGTCTGGTTGCGGTCCGGGCCTACGATGGGGGCTTGCTGGTCGGCAAACAGATACGCGAGATGCGCAAGCATTTGCCGCTGGGCATGGATGCACGGATCGCCGCCATATTTCGCGACGAGCAGCCCATTTCTCCGGAAGGCGATACCCTGATCAGGGCCGGCGACGAAGTTTTCGTGCTGGCGGCGACCGAGAATATTCGGCCGGTTCTGCGCGAGTTGCGGCGCATGATGACCAGGGTGCAGCGGATCGTGATCGGCGGGGCCGGCAATATCGGCTTGCGCGTTGCCCGGGCGCTCGAGTCCCGTTATGAAGTCAAGCTGATCGAGAATCGGCAGGATCGCGCCGAACAGGCAGCCAATTCGCTGAAGGATGCGCTGGTCCTGTTTGGCGACAGTACCGACGAGGATTTGCTGGAGCAGGAAAACATCCAGGACATGGACCTCTTCCTGGCGCTGACCAACGACGACGAAAACAACATCATGTCGGCGTCGCTGGCCAAGCGGATGGGCTGCAAGCGGGTGGTTGCCATCGTCAACCGACGGGCCTATGCCGAGATGATCCAGGGCGGTCCGATCGATATTGCCATTTCGCCGGCCCAGGTGTCGATCGGCAGCCTGCTCGCCCATCTGCGCAAGGGCGACGTGGTCGCCGTGCATTCCCTGCGCCGCGGCGCAGCCGAAGCACTGGAGATTGTCGCCCACGGCGATGCCAAGAACTCCCAGGTAGTCGGCCGACGCATCGACGAGATCGCCTTCCCACCAGGCGTGACCGTGGCGGCCCTGGTCCGGAATTTCGATCAGGTGGAGATGCTGCAGGTGCGTGACGACGGTACCGTCGACCGGCGGGCCGGCCACGTCGTGATCGCCCATGGCGATACCGTCATCGAGGCGGGCGATCATGTCATCGTCTTCTGCCTGTCGAAAAAACTGGTCCGCAAGATCGAAGCGCTGTTCCAGGTCAGTGTCGGGTTTCTCTGAGCGGAGGAAGTCATGAATACCCTGCTGCCCGTACTGCACGTGATGGGGATGATGCTGCTCTTCTTCGCAGCGACCTACGTAATGCCGATTGCCAGTTCGTTGATCTACGCCGACGGCACCACCGGCGAGTTTCTCGATGCCCTGCTGGCCTGCCTGGCCTGCGGTGCCGGGCTGGTTTTTGCTACCCGGCGCTACAAGCGGGAACTGCGGCCGCGCGACGGCTTCCTGCTGGTTACGCTGGCCTGGGTGCTGATGGCGGCCATCGCCACGGTGCCGTTGATGCTGAACATCGAGAATCTGTCGTTTACCGATGCCTTCTTCGAATCGATGTCCGGCCTGACGACAACCGGGGCCACGGTGCTGACTGGCCTCGAGAAACTGCCGCCGTCGGTCAATCTGTGGCGCCATGAGCTCAACTGGCTGGGCGGCATGGGCATCATCGTGCTGGCCGTGGCCATCCTGCCCTTGCTCGGCGTGGGCGGCATGCAGCTGTACAAGGCGGAAACGCCGGGGCCGATGAAGGATTCGAAATTGACACCGCGCATTGCCGGGACGGCGAAGGCATTGTGGCTGGTCTATTTCGGCATTACGGCAGCCTGCATCGCAGCGCTCAAGCTGGCCGGGATGAACTGGCTGGACGCAATCTGCCATGCCTTCGCGGCACTTTCCCTGGGTGGCTTCTCCACCTATGACGCCAGTGTCGGACAGTTCAATTCGCCGGTGATCGAAGGCGTGCTGATCTTCTTCATGATGGTCGCCGGCATGAATTTCGCCACCCACTTCCTGGCCTGGCGCGGGCGTTCGCTCCTTTGCTACTGGCGGGATACCGAGGCCAAGGCTTTCGTCGCCCTGATCGCATCGAGCATCCTGGTCTGCTCGCTGTATTTGTGGAAAACCGACGTCTATGACGATCTCGGCGTCGCGCTGCGCCATGTCGCCTTCAATCTGGTATCGATTGCCACCGACTGTGGCTTTGCCAGCGTCGACTACGACAAGTGGCCGATCTTTGTCCCGCTGTGGATGCTGTTCCTGTCCTGCGTCGCGGTCTCGTCCGGGTCCACCGGTGGCGGCATCAAGATGATCCGCACGCTGATCCTTACCCGGCAGGCGACGCGGGAACTGGAAAAATTGATTCATCCGAACGTCGTCAATCCGATGCGCATCGGCGGCAGCGTCATTCCCCCCAACATCGCCAATGCGGTGATGGGATTCATTTTCCTCTACGCCCTGACCGTCGGCGAACTGACCTTTTTCCTGGTCGCCAGCGGCCTTGATTTCATTTCGGCATTCACCGCCATCATCGCCTGCATCAACAACGCCGGGCC
>CAIXSK010000346.1 GCA_903922075.1 uncultured beta proteobacterium
CTGATCGGCATCGGCTCGGTGATCCTCAACCGTGCCGTGATCGGCAAGCACTGCATCGTCGGCGCCAACACGCTGATCCCCGAAGGCAAGGTCTTCCCCGACCGCGTGCTGATCGTCGGCTCGCCGGGCAAGGTCATCCGCGAACTTTCCGACGAGGACGTCGCCAAGCTGCAAAAGTCGGCCGACCATTACGTCGCCAACGCCCAGCGCTACCGCGACACGCTGGAAGCGCTTTAGCCGACCGTCCACGATGCGCGCCTCCTGCCTGCTGCTGCTCGCCCTGGCCGGCCCCTGCCTGGCCGACGAGTGCGACGAGCTGCCCAAGCCCTCGGTCACCGTCAAACGACTCGACGAGAAGATCAGCTACAACACCAGCTACAGCTACATGGCGCTCAACAACCTGGGCGCCGCGCTGGCCCGGCCCGGCCGGCAGGTGCTCGGCCTCACGCGCGGCAACGCCACGGCCTCCTTCCTGTCGAAGACGCCGGCCTACATGGACCGCAGCGGCCGCTGGGAATGCGCCAGCCCGCAGATCACGCTGACCTTCGGCTTCACGCCGGTGACCATTTACGTCGCCCGCGAATTTCCGCCGGGCAGCTGCGCCGACAAGGAAATCCTCGACCACGAGATGCGTCACCTGAAGGCCTATCAGGACCACATGGTCAGCATCGAAAAATCGCTGGCCGAGACGCTGACCGCCCGCTTCGTCACTGACAAACCCTGGCGCGGTCCGGCCGGGCAGACCAACGCCCAACTGCAAAAGGAACTCGACGAACGCTGGCTGCCCTACGTCCAGCGCGAGATCGCCAAGGTCGAGACGGCCCAGGCCTTGATCGACACCGCCGAGGAATACGAACGCGTCGCCAATGCCTGCGACGGCGAAATCAAGAAGCGGCTACTCGAAGCGACCGGCGCAAAAAAGCCACCGTCGAAATAACGGTGGCTTTGCCGGAAGGTACAGCGAATCAGACCGCGCTGGCCAGATTGGACAGCGTGATGTTCGGCCGCATCGTTTCCATCACTTTCTGCAGGCCGACGCGGGCCTTGGTGTTGATAACCAGCGGCGCGCGCAGGTTCGGCGTGATCGACGCCTTGCCGTCTTCCTCTTTCTTGAACAGCACCTGCATCACGGTCACATCCTCCTCGGCCGGCGACCGCAGCAGGGCATTTTCGGCATCGGTCAGGGCCAGTTCGTAGTTGAAGCCGAGGCTGGTCGGATCGGCGATCTGGAAGGCCAGGTTCGGATCGTCCAGCGACTGCAGCGTGAAACTGGCCGGATGCTCGGCGCCTTCCTCGTGGGCCAGCATGAAGCGCTTGCTGCTCTCGAAGCCGACGAGACCGTTCGGGAATGTAATGATCTTTTCCGGGCTGACTTCGACGGAACCAAACAAATAGGTGTCTACCTTCATTATTTTTCTCCTCTCAAATGGAATACAGCGTGACGCATCCTACACCAAGCCGGCGCGGTTGTATTTTCCGGCCGGATTGCGCATAGTGCACCCCCTTTTTGCTGCACTGCCGCACCCATGCTGCCATCCATAGAACACCGCATTGCCGCCGAACTCGGCGTCCGCCCGGCCCAGGTCAACGCCGCCATCGCCCTCCTTGACGAAGGCGCCACCGTGCCCTTCATCTCGCGCTACCGCAAGGAGGCGACCGATGGCCTCGACGACACTCAGCTCCGCAACCTGGAAGAACGCCTGACCTACCTGCGCGACCTCGAAGAACGCCGCACCGCCATCCTGGCCAGCATCGAGGAACAGGGCAAACTGACGCCCGAATTGCAGGCCGAAATCAGCGATGCCGAAACGAAGCAACGCCTCGAAGACCTCTACCTGCCTTACAAGCAGAAGCGCCGCACCAAGGCGCAGATCGCCCGCGAAGCCGGCATCGAGCCGCTGGCCATGGCGCTGCTGGAAAACCCCGAGCTGACGCCGGACGACGAAGCCGAGAAATACCTCAACGCCGACGCCGCTTTCGCCGACGCCAAGGCCGTCCTCGACGGCGCCCGCCAGATCCTGATGGAAAAGTTCGCCGAAGACGCCGAACTGCTCGGCGGCCTGCGCGCCTACCTCAGCGAGCACGGCCACGTCCGCTCCACCGTCGTCGAAGGCAAGGAAACCGAGGGCGCCAAGTTCCGCGACTGGTTCGACTTCGCCGAACCGATTGCGACCATGCCCTCGCACCGCGCCCTGGCCCTGCTCCGCGGCCGCAACGAAGGCATGCTGCAGGTTTCGCTGGTCCTCGATTCCGAACTGGACCCGGAGAACATCAAGCCCGGCACCCAAAACCCCTGCGAACAGCGCATCGCCGTCCGCTTTGGCATCAAGCCGCAGGGCCGCCCAGCCGACAAGTGGCTGGCCGACACCGTGCGCTGGACCTGGAAAATCAAGGTCTTCACCCACCTCGAACTCGAACTGATGAACGAGCTGCGCGAGCGCGCCGAAGAAGAAGCCATCCGCATCTTCGGCAAAAACCTGAAAGACCTGCTGCTCGCCGCCCCGGCCGGCCAGCACGTCACCATGGGCGTCGACCCCGGCATCCGCACCGGCTGCAAGATCGCCGTCGTCGACGCCACCGGCAAGCTGCTCGACACCGCCACCATCTACCCGCACGA
>CAIXSK010000347.1 GCA_903922075.1 uncultured beta proteobacterium
ATCATGATGCGCAAGTGCCATCTGAACACCTGCCCGGTCGGCGTTGCGACGCAAGATCCGGAACTGCGCAAGCGGTTCTCCGGCCAGCCTGAGCATGTCGTCAATTTCTTCTTCTTCATTGCCGAAGAAGTCCGCGAAATCATGGCCCAGCTCGGCATTCGCAAGTTCGACGATCTGGTCGGCCGTGCTGACCTGCTCGACATGCGCGCCGGTATCGAACACTGGAAGGCCAAGGGTCTGGATTTCTCCAAGATCTTCTTCCAGCCGAACGTCCCGGCCGACGTGCCGCGTCTGCATACCGAAACGCAGGATCACGGTCTCGAAAAGGCGCTCGACCACAAGCTGATCGCCCAGGCCAAGCCGGCCCTCGAAAAGGGCCAGAAGGTCCAGATCGAAACGACCATCATCAACGTCAACCGCACCTGCGGCACCATGCTCTCGGGCGAAGTGGCCCGCCGCTACGGTAACGCCGGCCTGCCGGACGACACCATCCACGTCAAGCTGACCGGTACCGCCGGCCAGGCCTTCGGTGCCTTCCTGGCCAAGGGCGTGACGCTCGAGCTGACCGGCGAAGGTAACGACTACGTCGGCAAGGGTCTCTCCGGTGGTCGTCTGATCATCAAGCCGAGTCCGGACTTCCGCGGTGACACGCAGCAGAACATCATCTGCGGCAACACCGTGATGTACGGCGCGACCGAAGGCGAGGCCTTCCTCGCCGGCGTCGGCGGCGAACGCTTCTGTGTCCGCAACTCCGGCGGTACGGCCGTGGTTGAAGGCGTGGGTGACCACGGTTGCGAATACATGACCGGTGGCACCGTCGTTGTTCTGGGTATGACCGGGCGCAACTTCGCAGCCGGCATGTCGGGCGGGATTGCCTACGTGCTCGACGAGGACGGCAGCTTCAAGCATCGCTGCAACCTCGCCCAGGTCGCCCTTGAGAAGGTTCTCCCGGCCTCGCGTCAGGGTGCCGGCGAGCCGCTGCATCTCGGTATTGCCGACGAAACCCAGCTCAAGGAGCTGATCACCCGTCACGTCGAATACACCGGCAGCGAGACCGGCAAGAACATCCTGAGCAACTGGGATGCCTACCGCGAGAAGTTTGTCAAAATCTACCCGCACGAATACAAGCGCGCCCTCACCGAGATGGCTGCCGCACAGAAGGAGGCCGCATAATGGGCAAGCCGACTGGTTTCATGGAGTTCGAGCGTCTCTCCGAGTCGTATGACCCGGTTGAGCAGCGCCTCAAGCACTACAAGGAATTCGTTCATACCCTGAACGACGAGGATGCCAAGACCCAGGGCGCCCGCTGCATGGATTGCGGCATTCCGTTCTGCAACAACGGCTGCCCGGTGAACAACATCATTCCCGACTGGAATGACCTGGTTTACCGTGGCAACTGGAAGCAGGCGCTGGAAGTGCTGCATTCCACCAACAACTTCCCCGACTTCACCGGCCGCATCTGTCCGGCGCCCTGCGAAGCTGCCTGTACGCTCGGCATCAATGCCGCGCCGGTCGGCATCAAGTCGATCGAGCACGCGATCATCGACAAGGGCTGGGAAATGGGTTGGGTCGTGCCGCAGCCGCCGAAGAGCAAGACCGGCAAGAAGGTCGCCATCGTTGGTTCCGGCCCGGCCGGTCTGGCCGCTGCCCAGCAACTGGCGCGGGTCGGTCACGACGTTACCGTGTTCGAGAAGAGCGACCGTCTCGGTGGCCTCCTTGCCTACGGCATTCCCGACTTCAAGATGGAAAAGACCCTGGTTGACCGTCGGGTTGCCCAGATGGAAGCCGAAGGCGTCAGCTTCAAGACCAAGGTCCTGATCGGTGACAAGAACCTGCCGGCCGGCATCAAC
>CAIXSK010000348.1 GCA_903922075.1 uncultured beta proteobacterium
ATCACGTTCCTGGAGCAGCGCCGGGACCACCTCAACCACCATTTCGGCGTCCACCTGAAGCGGGCTCCGGCGCTCAACACGCTGCGGACGGTGCTTCAGACGCTGGACACCGGGGATCTTGAAGCGGCCTTCCGTCGTCACGCAGCCGCCATCTTGCCGGAAACGGCGGTGGGCAAGCGGCCGGTGATCGCGCTCGACGGCAAGGTGTTGCGCGGCAGCTTCGACCACATCAACGACCGGAAAGCGGCACAGACGTTGACGGCATTCGCCAGTGAGCACGCCATTGTCTTGGCGCACACCGAAATCGACGACAAATCGAACGAGATTCCCGCCGCGCAGCAGATGATCAACGACCTCGGCTTGACCGGCGTCGTCTTCACCGCGGACGCCATCCACTGTCAAAAAAACATTTGAAGCCACCAAGGACACCGGGAATTTCCTTATCGCCCAGGTCAAGACCAACCAGCCCAGCCTCTACAACACCTTCGCGGCGCTCTGCGCCAGCACCCCAGCCGCCGACCGGGCCGAAACCACTGACAAGCACGCCCACGGCCGACAAGAGCATCGCCGGGTCGAGACCTTCGACATTCCCGCCGGAACACTCGCCCCCGACTGGGACAGCTTGATCGTCGCCGTCATTCGTGTCTCCAGGATGACTTGGCACAAGGACACCAAGTCGGGGCTCTGGCACAAGACCGAGGAAATCTCTCTCTATGCGGCCCAAACCCGCCTTTCAGCGGCTGAAGCCGCCGAGGCCATCCGAGGCCATTGGGGCATCGAGAATCGAAATCACCACGTCCGTGATGTCACCTTCCTCGAAGATCACAGCCGCATCCGAACCAAACCCGTCCACTTCGCCCGATTTCGCACCTTCGCCATCAACATCATGCGCGCCAACGGTACCGCCAACATCAGCCGAGAACTCTACATCAATGCCCTAAACCCGCTCCACGCGATGGGGTACAGGGTTGCATGAGGAGAACTGAACAGCCCTGCACCGACATCAACCAACAACGAGATAGACGGGCCGGCTCTCTTCAGCATGTAGTCCATGGCCTTGGCCAGGTCGTTGTGACGGGACAATCGGGCGTGCTCCCTACGCCATCCAGGCTTTGAGGTCATCGCCCAGCGGCTGGGCGTCCCGTTGGCGGTGTATTTAGCTCCTCAAGCAGATCATTAAGGATAGCACGCAGGCTGGGGTCCGGGATCTCGCAGTCAGGAACGACGGGATTGTCAAAATTTGTTATTAGGTTGAAGTGGTCAGGGTCTGAGTTGGTTTCCAAAGATAGGTTAGGGACCGGCTTGCCGGACTGTTCCGCGTCGACGTTAGGACTGTTAACGAGGGAGGATTCGGACGGTTTCGCGTTATTGTTTGGATGTTGAGAATCGACCACCAGCCGGTAGACATTAGACTGACCTTTGCGCTGGGTGGGGTACTGGCTCCGCAAATTTCCGCCACCGCGAGTGTATGTGAAGTAGCCGCATTTGAGCAAAGTTTTGATGCCAGTTGCAACCGATGACCTCGAGAGTCCAATGTCAGATGCAATCCGGTCATACCCAGGGTGACAGGTGCCGGTTTTGCTATCCAGTCGATCAAGCAGCACAATGCCGACACGAC
>CAIXSK010000349.1 GCA_903922075.1 uncultured beta proteobacterium
GAACGCCCCTTCCAGGCAGCGCTCCGATTCGGGCGCCCGGTAGAGCACGGCATGGCCGCCGAGGCGGGCCGCCACCTCGCGGATCGCCGCCGGCTCGTCGGCGTACCAGCGCTGGGCGCCACCCCATTCGATGGCGCGCAAGCCATCCACGCCGAGGGCCGGCGCCGTCGAGGACAGCGACAGGCGCCACAGCGGCTCGCCGGCGAAGGCGGGGTGCGTCTGCTCGCGTATCGAATTCCACACTTTTTTGCCATCGACCGTAGCATTTGGCCCCAGGCGTTGCGCTGCCGCCTCGACCGCGGCCCGGGCGCCGGACAGGCGCAGCCACAGTTGCCCGTCGTGCCAGAACGAGGCGGAAATCGGCAGCGGCTGGCCGCCCCAGTGGTTGAGCTTCGCCAAGACCTCGCCTTGGTCCATCGCCAAGCACAGCGTCCGCTCGGCGACCGGCATCGGCAGCACCTTCAGCGTCGCCTCGGCGATCACGCCCAGCGTCCCAAGGCTGCCGGCGATCAGCCGCGAGACGTCGTAGCCGGCGACGTTCTTCATGACCTGACCGCCGAAATTCAGCACCTGCCCCGTGCCGTCGACCAGCTTGACGCCCAGCACGAAATCACGGACCGCCCCCGCCTGCTGACGGCGCGGCCCGGCCAGGCCGGCGGCGATGCAGCCGCCGATGGTGGCGCCGCCAAAATGCGGTGGTTCGAAGGCCAGCATCTGCCCCTTCTCGGCCAGCGTCGCTTCGATCTCGGCCAGCGGCGTGCCGCAGCGGGCGGTGATATACAACTCGGTCGGCTCGTAGGCGACGATGCCGCGATGGCCCGACAGTTCGAGCACCTGGCCGGACAACAGGCCGCCGTAGAAATCCTTGCTGCCGGCGCCGCGCAGGCGCAGCGGGGTGTGGCCGTCATGCGCTGCCCGGACGGCGGAACAAATGTCGTCAAGCGTCATCAGAAGCGCTCCAGTTCCGGGAATTTCAGCTCGCCGCGATGCACGTGCATGCGTCCGTACTCGGCACAGCGGTGCAGGCTGGGGACGGCCTTGCCGGGGTTGAGCAGGCCGCGTTCGTCGAAAGCCGCCTTGACGCGGTGGAAGGCCTCCAGCTCCGGCGTCGCGTACTGCACGCACATCTGGTTGATCTTCTCGACGCCGACGCCGTGCTCGCCGGTGATCGAGCCGCCGAGCGCCACCGACAGTTCGAGGATTTCGGCGCCGAAGGCTTCGGCCCGCTCCCAGTTGCCGGGCTGCGCGGCGTCGTACATGATCAGCGGGTGCAGGTTGCCGTCGCCGGCGTGGAAGACATTGGCGCAGCGCAGGCCGTATTTGCGCTCCATGCCGGCGATGGCCGACAGCATCTCGGCCAGCCGCTTGCGCGGAATGGTGCCGTCCATGCAGTAATAGTCCGGCGTGATCCGCCCGACCGCCGGAAAGGCCGCCTTGCGCCCGGCCCAGAACTTGAGGCGCTCGGCCTCGGACTGCGAAACGCGGATGTCGCCGGCCCCGGCCGCCGTCAACACGGCGGTGACGCGGGCGATTTCCTCGGCCACTTCCTCCGGCGTGCCGTCCGCTTCGCACAACAGGATGGCCTCGGCATTCATGTCGTAGCCGGCCTGTACGAAGGGCTCGACCGCCGCCGTCGCTGCCTTGTCCATCATCTCCAGCCCGGCCGGAATGATGCCGGCGCCGATGATCGCCGCCACCGCGTCGCCGGCCTGCGCCACGTCGGCAAACGAGGCCATGACGACCTGCGCCAGCTCCGGCTTGGGGACCAGCTTGACGGTGACTTCGGTGACCACGCCGAGCATGCCTTCGGAGCCGATCATCAGGGCCAGCAGGTCGTAGCCCGGCGCG
Organism: uncultured beta proteobacterium; assembly: GCA_903922075.1. Taxonomy (GTDB): domain Bacteria; phylum Pseudomonadota; class Gammaproteobacteria; order Burkholderiales; family Rhodocyclaceae; genus Azonexus. The sequence continues at coordinate 1,849 of CAIXSK010000349.1, forward strand.
TCGAGCGCTTCGGAGCCGATTTCGAAAACCTCGCCCTCGATGCTGACGACGCGGATGCGCAGCACGTTATGGACGGTCAGCCCGTATTTCAGGCAATGCACGCCGCCCGAGTTCTCGGCGACGTTGCCGCCCAGCGTGCAGGCGATTTGCGACGAGGGATCGGGCGCGTAATAGAGGCCGAAGGGCGCCGCCGCTTCGGAGACGGCGAGGTTGCGCACGCCGGGTTGGACGACGGCCAGCCGGGCCTCGCGGTCCACGCGCAGAATCTTGTTGAAGCGGGCCAGCGACAGCACGACGCCCTGGGCGTGCGGCATGGCGCCGCCGGACAGGCCGGTGCCGGCGCCGCGGGCGACGACCGGCACGCCGAGATCGTCGCAGGTGCGCAGGATGTCGATGACCTGGGCCTCGGTTTCCGGCAAGCAGACGACCAGCGGCAGTTCGCGGTAGGCGGTCAGGCCGTCGCACTCGTAGGGGCGCAGGTCTTCCTCGCCGACCAGCAGGCAGTGGGCGGGCAGGAACAGGCGCAGACGACGGAGCAGTGCTGGCAGGTCGGTGCGAATCTCAGCGGGGTCGCGGGTCGTCATTTTTGCCACTCTAACTTTTTAGTCCGGCAATCAAACCCCCCGTTCGCCCTGAGCCTGTCGAAGGGCAGCGCCCCTAGGGCTTCGACAGGCTCAGCCCGAACGGAGGCCGGGTGAATGATCGCCAGTTTACCCGATCAGGACGGCGCGAAAGTCATTGACGTTGGTTCGCGTCGGGCCGGTGACCAGCAGGTCGCCGAGCCGGGAAAAAACCGTCCACGCGTCGTTGTCGGCCAGATGGCCCGGCACATCCAGCCCGGCTGCCCGGGCCCGGAGCAGCGTCTCGGGGCCGATGAAGGCGCCGGCGTTGTCCTCGCTGCCGTCGATGCCGTCGGTGTCGGCGGCCAGCGCCTGGATGCCCGGCGCCCCATCGAGCGCCAGCGCCAGGGCGAGCAGGAATTCGGTGTTGCGCCCGCCGCGCCCGTCGCCGCGGACGGTCACCGTCGTTTCGCCGCCCGACAGCAGCACGCACGGCCGCTTGGCCGGGTAGCCATGCTCGGCGCAGGATTTGGCGATGCCGGCCATCAGCTTGCCGACCTCGCGCGCCTCGCCTTCCAGTGCGTCGCCGAGGATCAGCGGCGTGATGCCCAGCCGCTGCGCTTCGGCGGCCGCCGCTTCGAGCATCTGGCACGGGCTGGCGATCAGCCGGAAGTCGCTGCGCGCCAGCCGCGGATCGCCGGGTTTGGGCGTTTCCAGCTCGCCGCTGGCCAGGCGCCGGCGCAGCTCGGGCGGCACCGCGATGGCGTAGGCGTCGAGGACGCGCAGGGCATCGGCGCAGGTGGTCGGATCGCCGACCGTCGGCCCGGAGGCGATCACCGCCGGGTCGTCGCCCGGCACGTCGGAAATGGCCAGGGTCAGCACGCTGGCCGGATACGCCGCAGCGGCCAGCCGGCCGCCCTTGATCGCCGACAGATGCTTGCGCACGCAGTTGATTTCGCCAATGCTCGCCCCCGACTTGAGCAGCGCCGAGGTGAGCGCCCGCTTCCCGGCCAGCGTCACACCGGCGGCCGGGGCCGCCAACAGGGCCGATCCACCGCCGGAAACCAGCGCCAGAACCCGGTCTGCTACGGTAAGCCCGAAAATTTGCCCAAAAATGAAATCTGCCGCGGCCGCCCCGGCGGCATCCGGCACCGGGTGCGCCGCCTCGACGACCTCGATCCGCTGGCACGGCACGCCGTGGCCGTAGCGCGTGACGACCCGCCCTTCGAGCGGCCCGGACCAATGCCGCTCGACCGCCTGCGCCATCGCCGCCGCGGCCTTGCCGGCGCCGATCACGATCAGCCGGCCACCATCGTCCGGCGGCAGATGCGGCGGCACGCACTGCGCCGGGTCGGCGGCGGCGATGGCCGCATCGAACAGGCGGCGCAGCAGTTCGCGCGGATTCATTACGGACGCCAGCCCAGCCCGGCCTCGGTCGTCGTCAGCGGTTTGTACTCGCAACCGACCCAGCCGGCGTAAGCGAGCCGGTCGAGCAGCGAAAAGAGGAAGGGGTAATTGATTTCGCCGGTCCCCGGCTCATGCCGCCCGGGGTTATCGGCGATCTGGATGTGGCCGATTTGGGCGATGTTTTCCTCAATGGTCCGCGCCAGATCGCCCTGGATGATCTGGGCGTGGTAGAGATCGAGCTGCAACTTCACATTGCTGCGGTCCACCGCCTCCAGCAGACGCAAAGCCTTGTCGATATCGTCCAGCCAGTAACCCGGCATGTCGATGCGACTGTTGATCGGCTCGATCATCACCGTCGCGCCGATGGTCGCGAATCGGTCGGCGGCAAACTGCAGGTTGGCGATGTAGGTCGCTTCCAGCTCGGCCTCGCTGACACCCCACGGACACAGCCCGGCCATGCAATGCACGCGCTCGCAGTCGAGCACCATCGCGTAGTCCAGCGCCTGCTCGACGCCCTCGGCAAACTCCCCTTGACGGTGCGGCAGGCAGGCGATGCCCCGCTCGCCGGCCGCCCAGTCGCCCGGCGGCAGGTTGAACAGCACCTGCTCGACATCGGCCGCTTTCAACCACTCGGCGACATCGTGGGCCGGCCAGTCGTAAGGGAACAGGTATTCGACCCCCTGAAACCCGGCCACCGCCGCCCGCGCGAAGCGGTCGTGAAACGGCGCGTCGGTGAACAGAAAACTGAGGTTGGCAGCGAACTTTGGCATGGCGGCAACAGTCTGTGATCCGGGCCTGTCAGTATAATCCCGGGCATTCAAGGAGAGACGCCGTGAGCAACACTGAAACCGAACGCAAGGGCAACCGCCTGTCCAAAATCGTCACCCGCACCGGCGACGCCGGCACCACCGGCCTCGGCGACGGTAGCCGGACGACCAAGGACAGCCTGCGCATCGACGCCATCGGCGAAGTCGACGAACTCAACTCCTGCCTCGGCGTGCTGCTCTGCGAAGACCTGCCGGACACCGTGCGCACTGCCCTGCTTGACGTCCAGAACGACCTGTTCGACCTCGGCGGCGAGCTCTGCCTGCCCGGCATGGAAGTCATCAAGGACACCCAGGTCGCCCGCCTCGAAGAGCAGGCCGAAGCCTTCAACGCCGACCTGCCGATGCTCAAGGAATTCATCCTGCCCGGCGGCACCCGCGCCGCCGCCTTCGCGCACCTCTGCCGCACCGTCTGCCGCCGCGCCGAGCGTTCGATGGTCCGCCTGCACACCGCCGAACCGCTATCCGACGCCGCCCGCCGCTACATCAACCGCCTCTCCGACCTGCTCTTCATCCTCGGCCGGGCGCTCAACCGCGCCGGCGGCCGTGGTGACGTGCTGTGGCAAAAAGGCAAGAACGCCGGCTGAAGCCAGTGTCAAACACTTGATCGCGACGCTACGCTGACGCGATAATTTTCGCCTGCATCGAGGCATTCATCTTGTACCGCGTCGTCACCAAATACCGCAACGGAACCGAACGCCCCATCGTCGAGCGCGGGCCGTGGCACGCCTCGCACAAGACCGCCGACTACTGGGCCGACCTGTTGCGCGCCCAGGGCTACGACACCAGCGTCGAAAGCGACGGCGGCATGATCCACCACAGCGGCGGGTCCGACGACAACCACGCCC
>CAIXSK010000350.1 GCA_903922075.1 uncultured beta proteobacterium
AAGGTGATGACCGGCCAGCCGACCAGCCAGCCGATCGAGAAGATCAGGCCGTCGAAGCCGTTGGCGAACACGAGACCGGAAATACCCAGGAAGGACGCGGCAGACATGTAGTCGCCGGCGATCGCCAGACCGTTCTGGAAGCCGGTGATACCGCCGCCGCCGGTGTAGAAGTCGGCTGCGGACTTGGTTTGGGCAGCGGCCCACTTGGTGATGTACAGGGTGCCGCCAACGAAGATGGCGAACATGGCGATGGCCGTCCAGTTGGTGGCCTGCTTCTCGACCTGGCCGAGATCGGCACCGGCTGCCATGGCAGCGCCGGCGACAGCCAGCGCGGCAACGGCGGAAAGGATGTGCTTGAGATTCATATTATTTCTGCGCCTCCTTGATGATGGCTTCGTTGGTCGCGTCGAACTCGGTGTTGGCGCGGCGGACGTAGATCCAGGTCAGCATGATGGTGAAGAGGATGACGCCGACGCCGAGCGGAACGCCCAGCGTGGTGACGCCGGCGCCCAGCTTCTGGCCGAGCAGTTCCTTGTTGAAGGCGACCAGCAGGATGAAGCCGTAGTAAGCGGCGGCACTGACAATGGCCATGATGATCGAGTAACGACTGCGCATGGCAATGAACTCGTGGAATTTCGGATTGGATGTAACCCGATCAAGTACGTCTTGCATTGAATTGCTCCTCAGATTCTGGTTATAGAGGTACTGCTGCGAAGCGTAATTTAGGCGCGGCGTCTTACAGCTAACTTACAGCGCGTAACGAATTTCACGAAGTTCAATCAATGTATTGAAATATATGGTTTTTCGTTGACAAAAAAAGCCCCGCACAAGGCGGGGCTTCGTTGAGCAGAAAGACTCAGCAGGACATTACATGCCCATGCCGCCCATACCACCCATGCCGCCCATACCGCTCATGTCGGGCATGCCGCCGGCCGGCTTATCTTCAGCCAGTTCGGCCACCATGCACTCGGTGGTCAGCATCAGGCCGGCCACGGAGGCGGCGTTCTGCAGTGCGGTGCGGGTCACCTTGGTCGGGTCGAGCACGCCCATTTCGACCATGTCGCCGTACTCGCCGGTGGATGCGTTGTAACCGTAGTTACCCTTGCCACGCTGCACCTTGTCGACGACGACGGACGGCTCGTCACCGGCGTTGGCGACGATTTCGCGCAGCGGCTGCTCCATGGCGCGCAGGACGATCTTGATACCGGCGTCCTGGTCGTGGTTGTCACCCTTCAGCTTGCCAACGGCAGCCCGGGCACGGATCAGGGCAACGCCGCCGCCGGCGACGATGCCTTCTTCCACAGCAGCGCGGGTAGCGTGCAGGGCGTCTTCAACGCGGGCCTTCTTTTCCTTCATTTCGACTTCGGTGGCAGCGCCAACCTTGATCACGGCCACACCGCCGGCCAGCTTGGCGACACGTTCCTGGAGCTTTTCCTTGTCGTAGTCGGAGGTCGCTTCGTCGATCTGGACGCGGATCTGCTTGACGCGAGCTTCGATGGCAGCAGCTTCGCCGGCGCCGTCGATGATGGTGGTGTTTTCCTTGGCGACTTCGATGCGCTTGGCCTGGCCCAGATCCTTCAGGACAGCCTTTTCCAGCGACAGGCCAGTCTCTTCGGAAATCACGGTGCCGCCGGTCAGGATGGCGATGTCTTCAAGCATGGCCTTGCGACGGTCGCCGAAGCCCGGAGCCTTGACGGCGACGGTCTTCAGGATGCCGCGGATGTTATTGACGACCAGGGTAGCCAGCGCTTCGCCATCGACGTCTTCGGCGATGATCAGCAGCGGACGGCCGGCCAGATCGG
>CAIXSK010000351.1 GCA_903922075.1 uncultured beta proteobacterium
CAGGTAGGTTTTCGGGAGGATTTTCGGGATTGGAATCGTTCATTGGGAAATTAAAAAGCGGGGGTCATCAAAACGACGAACCCCGCATTCCGAGTTACCGGATTATTTTTTCTTGGCAGCGCTCTTCTTGGCGGCAACCGATGCCTTGAAAGCCGTACCTGCGGTGAATTTCGGCACCGTGGTTGCGGGAATCTTGAGCGTGGCGCCGGTCTTGGGATTCTTGCCGGTGCGCGCTGCGCGCTTGGCGGATTTGAAAGTACCGAAACCGACGAGAGTAACGGACTCTCCCTTGGTAACGGTCTTGACCACCGCGCCGATGATGGCAGTCAGTGCCTTGTCGGCAGCAGCCTTGGTGATACCAGCTTCTTTTGCAGCAACTTCGACCAGCTCGGATTTATTCATCTAAGTGCCTCCTGTTACTTGTTTACGTTTAAGAAAACTGGCCGTCGGAACGGCAGCACGGTAAAAGTAGCATACCTTTTTGAATAAGTGTTGGCCCAGTGGGGCTTTCTGGCCGCCCGGCCGATGAATTTTTGTATTATTCAGACGTCGATCGCGGCACTTGCGCCATAAAAGAGAACCCCGGCCAAAGGCCGGGGCAATCTTCATGCCATGCGGAAGGCAATTACTTCTTGTCGGCAGCCTCGGCTGGCTCGGCCGGTTTCTCGCCATGCGAAATGGCGACCGCGCCTTCGTTCTGCTTGCCGATGTGTTGGTCGATAGCCGGCAACTGGTGGGCAATACCCTTATGGCAGTCGATACAGGTCTTGCCTTCGGTAAATGCCTGCGGGTGCATGCGCGCCGCCCGATTGCCCTGCTCCGTGTAGTCCATGTAGTCGTAACGGTGGCAGTTGCGGCATTCCTGCGAGTCGTTGGCCTTCATCCGCTTCCATTCGTTCTGTGCCAGCTGACCGCGCTTGGCATTGAACTTCTCGGGCGTATCGATCGTGCCAAGAATCTTGTGTAGCACCTCGTTGGAAGCCTGGATCTTGCGGATCATCTTCGGGCCCCACTCCTTGGGCACGTGACAATCCGGGCAAGTGGCGCGAACCCCGGTCCGGTTGGTGTAGTGCACGGTGTTCTGGTATTCCTTGAAGACGTTTTCTTCCATCTCATGACAGGAAATACAGAAGGACTCCTTGTTGGTCGCTTCCAGCGCCCAGTTGAAGCCACCCCAGAAAACGATACCGGCAACGAACAGCAGCAGCGCCGAGACCAGACCGATCCGCTTGACCCAAGTGGGCAAATATTTTTCGAGACTCATCATTCCCCCTTCTTGGCAGCCGGTTTATAGGTATTTTCGACCAGCGGTTTGGCATCGAACTGCGGCACGTGGCACTGCATGCAGAAATAGCGACGGGGCGAGATGTTGCCCAGTTTCTTGTCTTCCCGGTCCAGGTAGTGCGACTTGGCCACCTTGGTCGCACCGGTTTCCTCGGCACGCTCCTTGGAGTGACAGTCCATGCACTTGTTGAAGTTCTGCGTGATGTTGTAGCCCTTGACGCTATGCGGGATCAGCGGCGGCTGCTTCTGGAAGTTGCGGGGAATGCTCTCCTTGTCCTTTTCGGGACGGAACATGTCGACCTTGGAATTACCCTCGATCGAGATGTTACCGATTTCATTCACCTTTTCCTGCGCGCCGACGCCGCCAACTCCCCCCAGGAGCATGCCTGCGGCCAAGGCCAGTGCAGTGATCAATCTCATATTCATTTACCTCCGAGGAGCGACCGGGGAAATCCGCCGGCCGCTATATCGATTATTTTTTGCGACGACCGGATCAGGCCCTGGTCACCTTGACTGCGCACTTCTTGTAGTCCGTTTCCTTGGAAATCGGACAGGTCGCGTCGAGCGTCAGCTTGTTGATCAGTCGTCCGGCGTCAAAGAAGGGTACGAAGACCAGCCCGCGCGGCGGCTTGTTGCGCCCCCGCGTTTCGACGCGCAACGTGATTTCGCCACGCCGGGAAGCCACCTTGACCTCCATGCCGCGCTGCAGGCCACGCGCCTTGGCGTCATCCGGATGCATGAACAGTACGGCATCCGGGAAGGACTTGTACAGCTCGGGAACGCGCCGGGTCATCGTGCCGGTATGCCAGTGTTCGAGGACGCGGCCGGTGCTCAGCCAGAGGTCGAATTCCTTGTCCGGCGACTCGGCGGGCGGCTGGTAGGGCAGTGCGAAGATCACGGCCTTGCCATCCTTGTGGCCGTAGAATTTCACGCCCTCGCCCTTCTTGACGTAGGGGTCGTAGCCTTCGCGGAAGCGCCACAGCGTTTCCTTGCCGCCAACGACCGGCCAGCGCAGGCCGCGGGCCTGATGGTAGGTTTCGAACGGCGCCAGGTCGTGGCCATGGCCGCGCCCGAAAGCGGCGTACTCTTCAAACAAGCCCTTCTGGACATAGAAACCGAAGTGCTTGGCTTCGTCGTTGTCGAAGCCGGCCTGCGTTTCCTTGACCGGGAACTTGTTGACCACACCATTGGCGAACAGGGCGTCGAACATCGTCTTGCCCTTGAGCTTCGGTGCCTTGGCGAGCAGTTCGGCCGGCCAGACTTCTTCCATCTTGAAGCGCTTGGCAAATTCCATGACCTGCCAGAGGTCGGACTTCGCCTCACCCGGGGCCTTGACCTGCTGACGCCAGAGTTGGGTGCGGCGCTCGGCATTGCCGTAGGCGCCTTCCTTTTCTACCCACATGGCGGTCGGCAGGATGAGGTCGGCGGCCATCGCCGAGACCGTCGGATACGGATCGGAGACGACGATGAAGTTCTCCGGCTTGCGCCAGCCCGGATACAGTTCTTCGTTGATGTTCGGACCGGCCTGCATGTTGTTGTTGCACTGCTGCCAGTAGAAATTGACCTTGCCATCCTTCAGCGCGCGGGCCATGGCCACAGCGTGGAAGCCGATCTTGTCGGGGATCGTGCCTTCCGGCAGACCCCAGAGCTCTTCGGTGTGCTTGCGGTGTTCCGGGTTGGTGACGACCATGTCGGCCGGCAGGCGGTGGGCGAAGGTGCCGACTTCGCGCGCCGTGCCGCAGGCGGACGGCTGGCCGGTCAGCGAAAACGGGCTGTTGCCCGGCTCGGAAATCTTGCCGGTCAGCAAGTGGATGTTATAGACGAGGTTGTTGGCCCAGGTGCCGCGGGTATGCTGATTGAAGCCCATGGTCCAGAAGGAGACAACCTTGACCTTGGGATCAGCATAGAGCTCGGCCAGGGTGTTCAGGTCCTTGACCGAGACACCGGACAGCTTGGAAACTTTGTCGGCGGTATATTCGGAGACGAACTTCTTGTACTCGTCAAAGGTGATTGCCTCGGATTTGCCGGTATCGCCCTTCGGCTTGCCGTCGGCGCCGGGATAGCCGTTGCTGGTCGCGTCCTTTTCCAGGGCATGCGTCGGACGCAGGCCGTAGCCGATGTCAGTGGCGCTCTTCTTGAAGTTGATGTTCTTGGTGACGAAGTCCTGATTCACCTTGCCGTTCTGGATGATGTAGTTGGCGATGAAATTGAGGATCGCCAGGTCGGTCTGCGGCACGAAGGTCATCGGGATGTCGGCCAGCTCGTAGGAGCGGTGCTCAAAGGTCGACAACACGGCAACCTTGACGCCCTTGCTCGACAGCTTGCGGTC
>CAIXSK010000352.1 GCA_903922075.1 uncultured beta proteobacterium
CGTGAAATCGACGGCGGCCTCGAAACCCTCCAGATATCGCTGCCTGCCGTCGTCACCACCGACCTGCGCCTCAACGAACCGCGCTACGCCACGCTGCCCAACATCATGAAAGCCAAGAAAAAGCCGCTCGACACCGTCAAGCCGGCCGACCTTGGCGTCGATGTCACCCCGCGACTGACCACCCTCAAAGTCGTCGAACCCGCCAAACGCAGCGCCGGCATCAAGGTCGCCGACGTCGCCGAACTCGTCAACAAACTCAAGAACGAAGCCAAGGTGATCTGATCATGAGCATTCTCGTCATTGCCGAACACGACCACCAAAGCCTCAAGGCCGCCACCCTCAACACCGTCGCCGCTGCGCAAAAGATCGGTGGCGACATCCATCTGCTGGTTGCCGGCAGCAACTGCAGCGCAGCCGCCCAGCAAGCCGCCACGCTCGACGGCGTCAGCCTGGTCAAGGTCGCCGACGCCGACCACTACCAGGACCAGACCGCCGAGAACCTGACCGCTCTCGTCGTCGAACAGGCTGCGGGTTATACCCACATCCTCGCCCCGGCCACCACCTTCGGCAAGAACCTGCTGCCGCGCGTCGCCGCCTTGCTCGACGTCGCCCAGATCTCCGACATCATCGGTGTCGAATCCCCGGACACCTTCGTCCGCCCAATCTACGCCGGCAACGCGTTGGCCACCGTGCAGAGCGCCGACAAGATCAAGGTCATCACCGTGCGTACCACCGCATTTGCTACGGTCGATGCCAAAAATCAGGCAAAAACCGAAAACATCAGCCCCGCCGCCGACACCCAGCAAACCCAACTCCAACACAGAGAACTCACCAAGTCCGAACGCCCCGAACTCGGCGCTGCAAAAATCATCGTTTCCGGCGGTCGTGGCCTGGGCAGTGGCGAGAACTACCACGCCCTGCTCGAACCGCTGGCCGACAAGCTCGGTGCCGCGCTGGGCGCATCAAGAGCCGCGGTCGATGCCGGCTTCGTGCCCAATGACTACCAGGTTGGCCAGACCGGCAAGATCGTCGCGCCTGAGCTCTACATCGCCGTCGGCATCTCGGGGGCGATCCAGCATCTGGCCGGGATGAAGGACTCCAGGGTCATCGTCGCCATCAACAAGGATCCGGATGCGCCGATCTTCCAGGTCGCGGATTACGGGCTGGTGGCCGATCTGTTCGACACCGTGCCGGCGCTGGTCGCCGCCGTCTAAACGAGAAACCGGAGAGAAAACAATGAGCACCTATATCGCCCCGCTGCGCGACATGCAGTTCGTCCTCAACGACATCGCCGGTCTCGAAGAAGTCTGCGCCTTGCCCGGCAACGAGGAATGTTCGGTCGACCTGGTCGACTCCATCCTCGACGAAGCCGCCAAGTTCGCCACCGGCGTGCTCGATCCGATCAACCGCGGCGGCGACAGCCAGGGCGCGGTCTGCAAGGATGGCGTGGTCACCACCTCGCCGGGCTTCAAGGACGCCTACCAGCTGTTCGTCGAAACCGGCTGGAACGCCATGCCCTTCGCCCCCGAGTTCGGCGGCCAGGGCCTGCCGGCGCTGGTCTCGATGGCGGTCAACGAAATGTGGAAGTCGGCCAACATGGCCTTCGCGCTGTGCCCGATGCTGACCGGCGGCGCCATCGAAGCCATCGCCCACCACGCCTCCGACGAACTCAAGCAGAAATACCTGCCGAAGATGGTCGAAGGCACCTGGACCGGCACGATGAACCTGACCGAGCCGAACGCCGGCTCCGATCTCGCCGCCATCTCCAGCAAGGCCAGGCCGGTCGGCGACGGCAGCTACCTGGTCAGCGGCACCAAGATCTTCATCACCTGGGGTGAGAACGACGTTGCCGAGAACATCATCCACCTGGTGCTGGCCCGCCTGCCTGATGCGCCGCCGGGACTGAAGGGCATCTCGCTGTTCTTGGTGCCGAAGTTCCTGGTCAATGACGACGGCTCGCTCGGCGCCCGCAATGACCTGATCTGCGCCTCGATCGAACACAAGCTCGGCATCCACGGCAGCCCGACCGCCGTCATGGCCTACGGCGAGAACGAAGGCGCCATCGGCTACCTGATCGGTGAAGAGAACAAGGGCGTCGGCTACATGTTCACGATGATGAACCACGCCCGCGTCAATGTCGGCCTCGAAGGCGTCGGCATCGCCGAGCGCGCCTACCAGCACGCCCTGTGGTACGCCCGCGAGCGCGTCCAGGGCAAGATCGTCGGCGACAAGTCGGACGCCAAGAAGACCATCCTGCACCACCCTGATGTCCGCCGCCTGCTGATGGACGTCAAGTCGCGCACCGAAGCCATGCGCACGCTGGCCTACTACGCTGCCGCCCAGATCGACAAGGCGCACGCCGGCGATGCCGTCGCCCAGGCCCGCATCGACCTGCTGACCCCGGTGGTCAAGGGCTGGAGCACGGAGCAGGGCGTCGAGCTGACCTCGGCCGCGCTGCAAGTCTTCGGCGGTGTCGGCTTCGTCGAGGAAACCGGCGCCGCGCAGTACTACCGCGATTCGCGCATCACCACCATCTACGAAGGGACGACGGCGATCCAGGCCAACGACCTGGTCGGCCGCAAGCTGGCCCGCGAGAAGGTGCCGGGCGCCAGCATGCAGGCGCTGATCGCCGAAATGACGGCGACCGCCGCCGAACTCGCCGCCAACCCCCAACTGGCCGCCATCGGCAGCCAGCTGCAAGCCGGCATCGCCGCGCTGCAAACGGCCACCGACTGGATCATCGCCAACTACGACAGCAAGCCCCAGGCCGTCCATGCCGGCTCGGTGCCTTTCCTGCGCCTGACCGGCATCGTCGCCGGCGGCTGGCTGATGGCCAAGTCGGCAGCCATTGCCGTCCAGCGTCTGGCCGA
>CAIXSK010000353.1 GCA_903922075.1 uncultured beta proteobacterium
CGCAGGGCGGGGTCGGCAAGCAGGCGGTCGAGGCCGAACTGGATGGGCTGGGTCATGGTGTAAGTCGGTTCAGAGTCAGGGTGAAGCTTTGGCGAAGGTGAAAGTCGGGCCGGGCGCCGCCGTGGGCCAGCGCCCAATAGCCCTTGCCGCCATCGGCGCTTTCGATGACGACGCTCAGGCCGAGCTGCAGTAGCCGGTCGGCCGGCAGCAGCGAGGCGGCCAGCCGGGCGTCGAGCTGGAAGCCGTCGGCCAGTGGCAGCAGGCTGATCTGCGGCTCGGCCGACGGCGCAAAGCCGGCGTCAGGCTCGCGGTAGCCGGTGAAGCGGTAGGCCGCCCACTGGCCGGACGGCGAAAAATTGAATTCGCGGTAAGCCGCTGCTTCGTCGTCGGCGATGAAAACCTCGCAGCAGGTGTGCTGCCACAGACCATCGGCCGGCCCGGGCGGCTGCGGCGCCGGGAGGCGCAGGCCGTCCGGCGTGCCGCGGATGCGGTAGCGCAGGGCCAGGCCACCATCGGCGGTCGGGGCGACACGCACCTCGATGCCGGTGACGGCCGGGCAGGGCGAGGCCGGATGGCAGGTCAGCAAGGCATCGATAGGGTGGGGCAAGGTCGTCTCGGGCAATCAAAACGCAGGCAGCGCATACTTTAACTGCTTGCCGCCGCCAATGCTGCGGTCGGCCCGGAAAAACAGGCAAAAACCGCGCTCGCCCTTGGTCGGCGAATGCTTTTGGAGTAAGTTACCGCCTTTCAGGGAGCGCCTTCCGGGAGAGAAAAGTGACGCCGCTGCGCATCAATCTAGAGCAAGAAGAAATACCGACTCACTGGTACAACATCGTCGCCGACATGGTCAATCCGCCGGCGCCGCCACTCGGACCGGATGGCCTGCCGGTGCCGCCGGAAGCGATGGGGGCGATCTTCCCGGGGCCGATTCTCGAACAGGAAATGTCGGCCGAACGCTGGATCGCTATCCCCGAAGAAGTCCGCCAGATCTACGCCTTGTGGCGCCCGGCCCCGCTCTGCCGGGCGCTGCGCCTGGAGCAGGCGCTGGGGACTCCGGCCAGGATTTTCTACAAGTACGAAGGCGTTTCGCCCGCCGGTTCCCATAAACCGAACTCGGCGGTGCCGCAGGCCTATTTCAACAAGATCGCCGGCACCAAGCGGCTGACCACCGAAACCGGCGCCGGCCAGTGGGGTTCGTCGATTGCTTTTGCCGGCCAGATGTTCGGCCTGCCGGTGCGCGTTTTCATGGTCAATGTCAGCTATCAGCAGAAACCTTTCCGCCGCTCGATGATGCAGACCTGGGGCGCCGAAGTCTTTGCCAGTCCGACCAATCTGACCAACGCCGGCCGTGCCGCGCTGGCCGCCGATCCGGACAACCAGGGCTCGCTCGGCCTGGCGATTTCCGAAGCGGTCGAAGAGGCGGCCGCCGATCCGGGTACCTGCTATACCCTGGGCTCGGTGCTCAATCACGTGCTGTTGCACCAGAGCGTCATCGGCCTGGAGGCCAAGAAGCAGTTCGCCAAGATTGGCCTCTATCCCGACGTGATTTTCGGCCCCTGTGGCGGCGGCTCCAGTTTCGGCGGCATCGCTTTCCCCTTCCTCGCCGACCAGGCTGCCGGCGACAAGCGTGCTGCCAATCTGCGCTGTGTCGCGGTCGAGCCGACCTCCTGCCCGACGCTGACCCGCGGCGCGTACGCCTACGACTACGGCGACGCCTCCGGCTATACCCCGATCATGAAGATGTACACGCTGGGCCATGACTTCATGCCGCCCGGCATCCACGCCGGCGGCCTGCGCTACCACGGCGATTCGCCGCTGGTCTCGCAACTGCTCCATGAGGGGCAGATCGAAGCGCTGGCCGTGCCGCAAGTGGCGACCTTCGAGGCGGGCGTCCAGTTCGCCCGGGCCGAGGGCATCATCCCGGCGCCCGAGTCCTGTCATGCCATCCGTGCCGCCATCGACGAGGCCCTGCGGTGCAAGCAAACCGGCGAGCCGAAGACCCTGTTGTTCAGCCTTACCGGCCATGGCCATTTCGATATGGCGTCCTATGACAAGTTCTTCTCCGGTCAGCTGGAGGACTTTGACTATCCGGCCGAAGCGATTGCCGAATCGCTGAAACACCTGCCGAATGTGGGTTGATCCGTGAAGCTCATCGTCTTCCTGCTGGTGCTTGCCAATCTGCTGTTCTATGCCTTCAGTGCCGGCTACCTTGGCCGCCCCGACAATCCGGATGCCGGCCGGACGGGGCAGCAGATACTGCCCGAGCGCATGCGCATCGTTTCGCGCGGCGAGGCACCGGCCGAGCCTGCCAAGACCGATATTCCGAAGCCGGTTGTAGTCGAGGCGGCGCCACCCATTGAGGCACAGCCCCAGGTCAAGGAAGCCGTGGAGCCGGAACCCGTAGCCAAACCTGCCGAGGTCGTGCAACTTTGCCTGGCCTGGGAGCACCTGTCGGCGCCTGATGCCGACCGCCTGGCCGCCATGCTGGCTGGCAAGTATTCCGCTTTCAAGGTCAGCCGTCGCGTCATCGCCGCAGAAGGCAACGGCTGGTGGGTTTTCATTCCTCCTCTGGCCGGCAAGGCCGATGCCGACAAGAAGTCCGGTGAATTGAAGCAGCTGGATATCAGCGATTTCTTCGTGGTTCAGGATGGGCCCAGTCGATTTGCCATTTCGCTCGGCGTTTTTTCCTCCGAGAAGGGGGCGCAGGAGCGCCTGGCCGATCTCAAGGCGAAGGGCGTGCGTTCGGCCAAGGTCGGTCCGCGGCCGGGCAAGGACAGTACGGTCCGGCTCCAGGCGCAAGGCCCGGAGACCAGCCGGGAAGACTTGCTGGCGGCGGTCGGCAAGATCCTGCCCAAGGCCGAAGCGCAAGACTGTAAGTGAGCACTTTCGTCGTCGGCCTGACTGGAGGCATCGGCAGCGGCAAGAGTACGGTGGCCGATCTTTTCGTCCAGCATGGCGCGGCGCTGGTCGATACCGATGCCGTCGCCCATCAACTGACCGCCGCCGGCGGCGAGGCCATGCCAGCCTTGATCGGGGAGTTTGGCGCGGACGTGGCGACAGTCGAAGGGGCGCTTGACCGAGCGGCGATGCGGCGGATGGCTTTCGCCGATCCCTTGGCACGGGCGCGGCTCGAAGCCATCCTCCATCCGCTGATTCGCCAGGTCTCGGCCGAGCGCTGCCGGGCAGCGGCAACCCCCTATGTCATCCTGGCCGTGCCGCTGCTGGTCGAGTCCGGAGCCTATCGCGAGCGCTGCGACCGAATCCTTGTCGTAGACTGCCCGGAGAGCCTGCAGGTCGAGCGCGTCATTGCCCGCAACGGGATGACCGTCGACGAGGTCAGGGCGATCATGGCAGCGCAAGTGCCGCGCCAGCAGCGCCTGGCGGCAGCCGACGATGTGGTGAGCAACGATGGTGACCGGGCAGAGCTTTTCGATCGGGTAAGTGCGCTTCACCTAAAGTATCTAGCGCTTTCGGCCGAAAAAGTTAAAGCGGCCTGTTGAGATTTGCTTGCAAATAGCTCAGAATTAACAAAATTTCCCCTTTCTCTGGGCACATCCGCGTGATTACTTACGAATATCCGTTCAACGAGCGCATCCGCACATTGCTGCGTCTCGAGGACCTGTTCGAAAAAACCGCGTATTTCACCCAGGAAGACGGCTCGCTGGAGCACCACGCAGCGCTCGTCTCGCTGTTCGAAATCCTTGAGGTGGCCGGTCGCGCCGACCTCAAGATGGATCTGATCCAGGAACTCGAACGGCAGCGTCAGACGCTACTTGCTTTCCGCAACAACCCGGATATTTCCGAAGAAGCCCTGTCCGGCGCGCTCTACGAAATCGAGCAGTCCTCGGCGGCGCTGCTCGGCATGACCGGCAAGATTGGCCATTATCTGCGCGAGAACGACTGGCTGATGAGTATCAAGAGCCGGGTGGCGATTCCCGGCGGCTGCTGCGAATTCGACCTGCCGTCCTATCACTGGTGGCTGCATCGCCCGGTCGATACCCGGCGTCACGCTCTCGAGGGCTGGCTGAAGCCAATGCTGCCGCTACGCGACGCAGCGGCCATTGTGTTGCGCCTGCTGCGTTCCAGCGGTCGCCCAAAGAACTACACCGCCGCCAACGGCCAGTTCCAGCTCAACCTCGGCGGCTCTGCCGCGCAGATGGTGCGGGTTACGGTCAGTGTCGACGAACAGGCGATTCCCGAAGTCAGCGCCAACAAATATTTCCTCAACATCCGCTTCACCAAGCCGCCGGCCGGTGAAGTCAAGGCCCGCGGCTGCGAACGCGACGTCGCCTTCGATCTGACCTTCTGCAATCTGTAATGTCAGTCCGCAAAGTCCGTTGCCCACAATGTGGCGAAGATGCCCTGTGGGCTCCCGAGAATCCGTGGCGTCCGTTCTGCTCCGAGCGCTGCAAGCAGATCGATCTCGGCTGCTGGGCCAGCGATTCCTACCGGGTGCCGGTGCAGGAAGACAGCAACGAACCGGGTAGCGAGCCGGAATCTACCAACCGCGCATAAGCGCGATACCGTGTGCGCCGTGGCCTTGTGCTTCGGCCAGCCTGGTCATCTCCATCCCGCCCAGTGCCAGAACCGGCAGCGTATTGCCGTGCATTTGCCGACTGAATTCAGCCCAGCCCAGGCCCGCTGTTTCCGGGTGTGTCGGCGTTGGCAGGACCGGTCCGAGCAGCGCGTAATCCAGATCGAGTTGGCCGGCGTGGTCGATCTCGGCAGCGCTGTGGCAGGAGGCGCCGACCCAGGTGAAGTCGGGGCGTTGCGGGCAGGAGGCCAGCCGCGCTGCCGACAGGTGCAGGCCATCGGCGCCGACGCGGCGGGCAATTTCCTCGTCGTCGTTGATGACCACCAGCGCTCCGTGGCTGTGGGCCAAGCGCGTCACCGCTTCGGCAAACCACAGGCGCTGCGCTGC
>CAIXSK010000354.1 GCA_903922075.1 uncultured beta proteobacterium
CGCCGGTCCCTTGCGCTACTCGGCAGGCCGGGCGGCTGGCTAAACTCGCCTGCGGCTCAAACACCGCCAGCCGACTGCCCCCGGCCCGCCTGCGTTGCTCAGCGCCTCTCAGGGGGACCCGAAAGGCGTCCGGGCGGAAAGGTCTGTCCGGTCCAAATGCTACGGTCGGGCCGAAAAAATGCCCAAAATTGAAATTCGTCGGCTGAGCACGGATGGTTTACCGGGCCCATTGAGAGGCGCCGAGCAACGCAGGAAGGCCGGGGGCTTTCGGCGAGGACTGTTTGAGGGCCGCAGGCCCGAGTTCCGCAGCCGCCCGGCCTTTCGAGTAGCGCAGGGGACCGGGCGCAGCCCGGCGACGACCCAGGGTCGCCTTCTTCTTTGCTTACTTTCTTCTTGGCGACGCAAGAAGAAAGTAAGACGCGCCTCAAGCGCGGAAAAGACAAGTCCAGAAAAGGCACAAAAACATCCCACCACACAATCCCGGCTAGCGCCCCATCCCCCCTTGGCGGTATGCTCCCGGCCAAACAACCAAACTGGAGACAATCCGTGACTGCCTTGCTGCCGCAACCCGATCCCGATGGCCTGCTCGAATACTCGGTGGTGTACACCGACCGCGCCCTGAACCACATGTCGCAGCGTTTCCAGGGCGTGATGAAAGACATTTCGCGCCTGCTGAAGAAGGTCTACAACGCCAAATCGGCCGTCATCGTGCCCGGCAGCGGCACTTTCGGCATGGAGGCGGTGGCCCGCCAGTTCGCCACCGACAAGAAGGTGCTGGTCATCCGCAATGGCTGGTTCAGCTTCCGCTGGACGCAGATTTTCGAGATGGGCCGCATTCCCTCTGAAAGCATCGTGCTCAAGGCCCGGCAAATCGGCAGCGGCGCCCAGGCGCCGTTCGCCCCGCCGCCCATCGAGGAGGTCGTCGCCGCCATTCGCCAGCATCGCCCCGAGGTGGTCTTCGCCCCGCACGTCGAAACGGCTTCCGGCATGATCCTGCCCGACAGCTACATCAAGGCGGTCGGCCAGGCGGTGCGCGAGGTCGACGGCCTGTTCGTGCTCGACTGCGTCGCTTCCGGCACCGTCTGGGTGGACATCGCAGCCAACGACGTCGATGTGCTGATCAGCGCCCCGCAGAAGGGCTGGAGCGCCTCGCCGTGCTGCGCCCTGATCGCCCTCGGCGAACGCGCCCGCGAGCGCATCGACGCGACGACCAGCAGCAGCTTTGCCTGCGACCTGAAGAAGTGGCTGCAGATCATGGAAGCCTTCGAGAACGGCGGCCACGCCTACCACGCGACGATGCCGACCGACGCCCTGGCGGCGATGCGCGACGTGATGCTGGAAACCGAGGCCTATGGCTTCGAGAAGGTCTGCAAGGAACAACAGGAACTCGGCCGGCGCATCCGCGAGCTGCTCGTTGCCGAGGGCTTCCCCAGCGTCGCCGCCGAAGGCTTCCAGGCGCCCGGCGTGGTGGTCAGCTACACCACCGACCCGGATGTCCAGACCGGCAAGAAATTTCTCGCCCTCGGGCTGCAGACGGCGGCCGGGGTGCCGCTCCAGTGTGACGAGACGGCCGAATTCCGCACCTTCCGCGTCGGCCTGTTCGGCCTGGAAAAGCTGCACAACCCGGAGCAGACCGTGGCCAGGCTGGCCGACGCGCTGGCCAGGATGAAATCGGCAGCCTGATCCGGGAGCGATCAATGTCTCAGCTGGACAAACAGGCACATCAGCGCCTGCAATACCTGGCGACGCTGTTCGAGCGCCACCCGGACGGGATGGTGGTCACCGACGCCGCCAACCGTATCGTCGAAGTCAATCCCGCCTTCACCCAGATCACGGGATACGCGGCCGAAGCCGTCATCGGCCAGGACCCGGGGATGCTGTCGGCCGGCCACACCTCGCCCGAGACCTATGCCGAGATGTGGCAGGCCTTGCGCAGCGAAGGTTGCTGGCAGGGCGAATTCTGGGATCGGCGGGCCGATGGCAACATTTACCCGAAATCGGTCAGTATCGCGCTCGTTCGCGATGCGGCAGGCGAGGTCAGCCACCATGTCGCCATCTTCCGCGATACCTCGGAGCGCAAGAGCGCAGCCGACCAGATCTTTCAACTAACCCACAATGATGCCTTGACCGGCCTGATCAACCGGACGACGGCCGAAAGCCAGCTCGACCAGATGCTGACCAGCGCCCGCCGGGATGGCGGCCTGGTGGCGGTGATTCTGCTCGACCTGGACAATTTCAAGCAGTTCAACGACACGCTCGGCCACGCCGTCGGTGATGGGTTGCTGGTCCAGATCGCCAGCCGCCTGCGCGACTCGGTGCGGGCCAGCGACGTCATCGCCCGGCTGGGCGGCGACGAATTCCTGATCATCGCGCCGGACATCGACAACGCCATGTCGGTGTCGGCCATCGCCAGCAAGATCCGGCGGTCGCTGGCCGAACCGCATCAGATCGACTCGCACCTGCTCTACGCCACGGCAACCATCGGCATCAGCCTCTTTTCAAGCGACGGCGACGATGCCGAGACCCTGATCAGGAATGCCGAGACGGCCATGTACAAGGCCAAGTCGCTCGGCCGTGACACCTTCAAGTTCTTCGCCGCGACGATGAATGCGGCGGCCCACGAGCGCCTGAAGCTGGAAAACGCGCTGCGCCTGGCGCTGGAAGAAACGACCCTGCAGTACGCCCCGCAATTTCGCGTGCACTTCCAGCCGCAAATGGACATCACCACCGGCCGGATCACCGGCCTGGAGGCGCTGGCCCGCTGGCAGGCGCCGGAATTCGGCATGGTGCCGCCGAGCACCTTCATCCAGATCGCCGAGGAAACCGGCCTGATCCAGCCGCTCGGCGACTGGATCTTCTGGGAGGCCTGCCGGCAATTGCGCGCCTTCAAGGACCAGGGCGTTACCGACATGCGCGTCGCCGTCAACCTGTCCACCCAGCAGCTGCGCAACGAAAACCTGCCGGCCGTCGTGCGCGGCGCACTGGCCTGCTACGGCCTGTCGCCGACCGAACTCGAACTGGAGATCACCGAAAGCGTCGCCATGCACAACCCCGAGCTGACCAAGGCCATCCTCGGGCAACTCCACGAACTCGGCATCGTGCTCGCCATCGACGATTTCGGCACCGGCTACTCGTCGCTCTCCTACCTCAAGCACCTGCCGATCCACCGCCTGAAGATCGACCGCAGTTTCGTCCGAGACATCACCTCCAACCATGACGACGTGGCGATCTGTTCGGCGATCATCGTGCTCGGCCACGAACTCGGCCTCGACATCATCGCCGAAGGCGTCGAAACCGAGCCCCAGCGCGATTACCTGAAACGCCTCAACTGCGACCTGCTGCAGGGCTTCCTGTACAGCAAGCCGCTACCGGCGGAAGAGGTGGTCGACTTCCTGCGCCGCTGGAACAGCCAGTTCGACGACTAGAAAATTTCGAATTTGGCCGTTTTTTCCGGCTTACCGTAGCATTTGGCCGCTCAGGCGGTACGCGAACTGGCCATCTTCTCCAGGCCGGCGACCACCCGCAGGCTGGCCTGTTCCATCCGCGCTACGGCCTGCACCGCCGCCCGGATGTTGCCGGCGCCAAATCTGGCCAGCGCCTCCTTGCCATAGGCATGCACGTCCCGGTGGGGCTGTTCCAGTTCCCGGTAGCCCGGAAGGCCCGAATACAGCGTCCGGCCCTCGCCTTCGTAATACCACTTGCCAAGCCGGCAGGCCGTATGGTGAGCCAGGTCGTCGGCCGTCTTCTCCGATAGCGCGAAAAACACCTTGTAGATTTCGAACTTGAAGATCAGGTGATCGAGCTTGGCGACTTCGACGAAGGCGCGCAGGGTTGTCGCGCTGATCGCCCGCTCCATCTGCTTGCTGAGATCGAATGCCGTGGCCATCTCGCCGGCCATGCTCACCCCGCGACCGCTGAATTCCAGCGATTGCCGCGAAAGCTCATCGACCTTGTCCTTGACGTTATTGGCCTCGCCCTGGATGGACTTGACCACCGGAATGATCTCCTTGGTCGCCTTGTCGGTCTTGGCCGACAGGCTCTGCACCTCCTTGGCCACCACGGCAAAGCCACGTCCGTGTTCGCCGGCCCGCGCCGCCTCGACCGCCGCATTCATCGACAGCAGATGGGTCTGCGCGGCGATCTGCTGGATCAGTTCGACGATATCGGTGATCTGGCGGGTCTGCCGATGCAGGGCCCTGACTTCATTGACCGTCTCGGCCGACTCGTCGGCCATCCGCTGCAGGCGATCGGCGATTTCCTCGACGGTAAGCTTGGTCTCGCCAGCCACCGTGGCCGCGCGCTGGGCCGTCTTGCGCTCCGCCTGCATGCCGACGGCCATCTCGGCCATGCTCTTTTGCGACTCGCCGAACGAAACGCTGAACTGGGCCAGACATTTTCCCAGCGCCCGGTACATCAGGATCTCTTCATGGGCGGCGGCCAGCTCAAGCCGCAGTTCATCCACTTCGGACTGCCCTCCCGGCAGATGCTCGATCATCGCAGCACCTCCCCGCAGTGGCTGGCAATGGGCCGAGCCGACTGGCGTGCGCGCGCAATGCTCATGACAAATCCGGACATCACCACTCCCCAAATAATTGACGCCCTGCCCCCCAGGCCGTAGCCGTCAATCTTACTTTACTGCCGCCTTTCCCAGCCACTTGAGCAAAACGCCGTAGAGCAATTCCGGCGTGACCGGCTTGGGCAGAAAATCGTTCATCCCGGCCGTCAGGCAGTTCTCGCGATCTTCGTTGAAGGCGTTGGCGGTCATCGCCACAATCGGGACGGCGCTGCCCTTGGGCAGCAGGCGGAGCAGCCGGGTGGCGTCCAGGCCGCCCATCTTCGGCATCTGCAGATCCATCAGCACCATCGCGTAGGCAGTCTGCCCGACCAGGCCCAGGGCCTCCTCGCCGTCACCGGCGATATCGACGAGCATGCCGACCTCTTCGAGCATTTCCCGGGCGACCAACTGGTTGATCGGCTCATCCTCGACGAGGAGTATCCGCTGCCCGGCGTAGCGGTCGCGCAGCGAGGCTTCGATCGACGGCATGAAAACCGGTTGCGGCTGCATGTCGCCGCCCAGCGCCAGATGCCGCTGCAACACATCGTGGAGCGTCGACGTCGACAAGGGCTTGCCGAGCACGCCGACAAATCCGGCCCGCCTGGCCTCCTGGGCCAGATCGTCGTCGTTCGACGAACTGACCAAAAAGCCGATTGCCCCGCTGGCGGCCGGGAGAAGACGGATCTCCGCCAGCGTGTCGAGCCCGTCCATACCGGACAGCGTCAGGTCGATCAGCAACACGCGGTAGGGATCGCCCTCCTCGGCAGCGAGCGAGAAGGCCCGGACAGCCTCGGCCCCGGCGGCGACGCCATCGCCCTGCACACCGAGCAGCTTGAGCTGCTGGAGGATGACCATCCGCGTCATCGTCACCTCCTCGACAACCAGCGCCCGCACCCCGCTGAAGGCGGGCGGCCCCTGGCGATAGGCTGCCGACTGCCCGTCCTTGCCCAGGCGCGCCGTCAGCCAGAACACACTGCCCTGGCCCGGCACGCTGGTCGCCCCGGCGTCGCCCTGCATCAAGCGGGCAATATTGCGGCTGATCGCCAACCCCAGGCCGGTGCCGCCATATTTTCGCGTCACCGACTCGTCGGCCTGCCGGAAGGGCTCGAACAATCGGGCGAGTTGCGCCGGCGCGATCCCGATTCCGGTGTCCTCGACCTCGAAACGCAGAAACAGGTCGCTGTCGGATTCCTCGACGATCGCCACGCGCACGGCGATGCTGCCGTGCTCGGTGAATTTGACGGCATTACTGAGGTAGTTCAGCACGGCCTGCCCCAGCCGCGTCGCGTCGCCGCGCAGGCCGCAAGGCACCTGCCCGGCGTCGAAGATCAGTTCCAGCCCCTTCTCGCGTGCCTTTTCGCCGACCATGTCGCAAACCCTGGCCAGCATGTCTTCGAGGTCGAAGGGTTTGTCTTCGAGCACCAGCCGCCCCGAATCGATTTTCGACACATCCAGGATGTCGTTGATTACCGCCAGCAGATGATCGGCGGCCCCGGCGATCCTTTCCAGCTTGAGCACCTGCTCCGGCGTCGCCTCCCGACGCCGCAGCATGTGGGTCAGACCGACGATGGCATTGAGCGGCGTGCGGATTTCGTGGCTCATGTTGGCCAGGAAGGTGCTCTTCGCCCGCCCCGCCGCTTCGGCCTGCTCCTTGGCCAGACTCAACTCGGCCGTGCGTTCGGCGACAAGTTCTTCGAGGTGATGGCGATGCCGCTCCAGCTCTTCGGCATCGCGCTTTCTGGCGGTAATGTCTTCCTTGATGCACAGATAGTGGGTAATCGTCCCGTCCGCCTGACGAATCGGCGAGAAAATCTCGTGCTCGATGAATAATGCGCCGTTGCGCCGCCGGTTGATCATTTCGCCCTGCCAGGTGCGCCCTTCGCCCAGCGCCTTCCACAAGTCGAGATAACGCTGGCGCGGCGTCAGGCCGGATTGCAGAATGCTCGGATTGCGCCCCCTGACCTCGTCGAGCGTATATCCGGTCAGGCGCTCGAAAGCCGCGTTGACATACTCGATCTCAGCCCGGGTATTGGTGATGACAATGCTGTTCGGATTCTGGTCGACGGCCAGTTGCAACTTGCGGATCAACTGTTCCTCGTTGAACCGCTCGATGGCAATCCGGGCGATGCGTGTCGCCATGGCCAGCACTCGCTGATGAAAATCGTCCGGTCCGCCCGGCTCCCCGAGATACAGGTCGAGGGTGGCGAGCAGCCCTCCTCCGGTGTCCAGAATCGGTGTCGACCAGCAGGCCTGCAGACCATGCTCGTGCATCAGGAGCCAGTAGTCGGACCAGGCAGAATTTTCGGCGATCGCCTCCGCCACCACCTGCGTCTTGCGCGACGCGGCACTGGCGCAACAAGGCATGTGCGCGCCGATCGCCAGTCCGTCGATGGCCGCCGCGACCACCCCGGACAAGGTCGGTGCGGCGCCAACTTCGAGAACTCGCCCCGAGCGCGCGAGCAGCATGACCGCCACCTGCGCCCCCGGCACCAGCGCTTCGACCGATTCAGCCAGCGCGCCGAGAAAGACCGGCAAGGGCAGATTGGTCACCAGCTTTTCCAGCAGCTTGCCATGTGCCTCGGTGATGGCTTCGTCGCGCCGTTGCTCGGTCACATCGTGCAGCACGGCCGACAGGCGCGACAGCTTGCCGCGCAGCACAAGATCGTGGATTCCTTGCCGGAACAGGTCGGCCGTCGCCTCTTCGCCGATCGGGTCGCAGATCACGATGATCGGCAACGAGAGCCGGCGTTGGCGAATCCTGGCCAGCCATTCGGAAAACTGCCGATCCGGGATGCGAACGCTGAGCAGCAGCGCATCCCAGGTTTCATCGAGGAACAATTCAAGTTGTTGCCGATCCTCGACACGACGAAAGCGTGACCCGATGCCGGACGACACCAGTTCATCCTCGATAACGACAACGTCGCTCCAGCTTTCTGCATACACCAGCAGTTGCCGGCCTTTCATTGCGCATCTGTCGTCAGATGTCTTCATAGGCGCTCCACCCTGGATTACGCCACAAGACACCGCAATGCGACGATTCATTCATTGTGCATCGAAGCACAACGCCACCCCATCAGGAAATCCTCGGCAGAAATTACGAAATTCCTGAGACCGATCGCAGTCAAACTCCTCTAGATGCCGACACCAGCTGACCTTCCCCGCTTCAATTACGAATCGGGCAAACAGTTATCAGGCAATTGGAACCGCAAATTGTCAGCTTTGCCGATTGCTTCAGGCGGCCAAGCTGGCAAAATCAAGGGTTTTGCCGAAAGGCGGTCCACCAGAAGGGAAACATGTCGATGGTCGCTGAAACCAAAGACACGACGATACGCAGCCCTCGGCCATCGCGGGCCAGGGGAGTATTGCGCCTCGTTCTTGCCTACGTTTTCGTTTCCATCCTCTGGATCGTCGTTTCCAACGCCTTGATCGGCGCCGCGGATCTTGCATCCGGCGATCATGCGACATGGCACATCGTCAGGGACTTGCTGTTCGTCGCCCTGACCTCGGTGCTGCTTTTCCTGCTGGTCAAGCGACTCGTCACGGATATTTCGCGAACCGACGAGCAGTTTTTCAATGTCGCCGAGCAGGCCCGCGACATCATCGTGCTCTGCGACCCGAACCTGCACATCGTCTATGCCAACCCGGCGTTTCTTGAGATCACCGGTTACACGGCCGGCGAACTCGAAGGCCGGCATGTGGTCACGATCCTCCCCGCGGAAAGTGCCGCCAGGCTCACCGCCAACGTCGAGGCGCTGCGCTCGAAGCCCTGCCTGCGTGGGCGCTGGATCGTCATCGGCAAGGCCGGCCAGCAATGCCATCTGGAAGTGACCTGCCAGTTACTGACCGACGGACGATATCTGGCCATCGGCACCGTGATCGACGAAGTGCTGGTCGCCCAGAAGTCGGCCGAGCAGGAGCGTCAGCGCCTGAACGTCCTGCTCCGTTCGCTCCCCGATCCGGTCTGGCTGAAGGATGCCGGCGGTGTTTTCATCGCCTGCAATCCGGCCATGGAGAAATTTGCAAATCGACCGGCCGAGCAGATCATCGGCCACACGACCGGCGACCTGTTCGCGTCGCCAACGGCCGAGGAATTTACTGCGACGAACCGCATCGTCACCGAAACGAAGCAGCAATTCACCTACTGTCAGTCCTTCCCCTGCCCGGATGGCAGTATCAGCCACTTTGTCATTACCAAGTGCCCGGTTCTCGATGCGGATGGCAGGCTGACGGCCATTTTCGGCATTGCCCGCGACATCACCGCCGAACAGAAGGCGCACTTCGAACTGGCGGCCAGCGAAAAGCGCTTCCATACGCTGTTCGATTCGGCGACGGACATGATTCTGGTTGCCGACATGGAAGCACGATTTACCGCCGTCAACCGGCGCGCCTGTGAAGTTCTCGGCTACACACGCGATGAATTGATGCGCATGTGCGTCATGGACATCCAGCTTGCTTACACCTTCGAGGAGCTCTCGCGATTCTGGCAATCGAAAGAGTTCGAGCACGGAATATCAGCGCGAGGACTGCATCGACGCAAAGATGGCAGCACCATTCAGGTCGAATCGCGTATCAATCGACTGGATATCGATGGCCAGAAACATTCGATGGCCATCGTCCGCGACATCTCCGCCCAGATCGCCGCTGAGAATCAAATCCGGGCTAGCAACGAGGTGAATCGCGCCATTCTGGACGCGACGACGGCACAGATGGCGGTGATCGACCAGCGCGGCGACCTGATCGCTGTCAATGCGGCGTGGACACGCTTCGCCGAAGAGCACTCCTGCGACGCCCATCAGGAGCCGCGGACCGGACTGGGCAGCAATTTCTTCAATGTCTGTTGCCAGGACTGCCAGCCAGACACGGATCAGGCCCAGGTCGCGGCCGCCGGCGTACGTGCCGTGCTGAACGGCGAAACGGAGAGCTTCTCGATGGAGAGCAAGTGCGCCACGCCAGAAGGGATGCTCTGGTTCCTGATGAATGCCTCGCCTTTGAAAGCGGGCGCCGGCGGCGCCGTGATCACCTACCTCGACATCACCGGGATCAAGGAAGCGCAGGAAACGCAACTCCGCTATTCGCAGCAACTGCAGGCACTGGCCCGGAAACACCAGGAAATCGAGGAGAAGGAACGCCTCCGCCTGTCGATGGAACTGCACGACCAGATCGGGCAGTCGCTGGCGGCGCTGAAGATGTCGCTGGCCCAGGCCAAACGCGGGATGAGCGAAAGCCCGGCCAGCACCGCGGCGCTGGCACAGGCGATGAACATCGTCGACAGTGTCGCGAAGAGCACCCACGACATCTCGCACCGCCTGCGGCCGCCCCTGCTCGACGAGTTGGGCATCAAGTCCGCGCTGTCCTGGCACATCGGCAATCTGCCCTGCCCGGAAAACGTCCGTATTCGTTTCGACGACGAGATCGGCGCCGAGCGCTTCCCGGAATCGGTCGAACTGGCCTGTTTCCGCATCATCCAGGAAGCGCTGAACAATGCGCTGCGCCACGCCGAACCGACTGAAATCAAGGTCAAAATCTACAGCACCCCCGATCATCTCTGCCTTGCCGTCGAGGACGACGGTCGCGGCTTCGATCTCGATATCCCGCTCCAGCCCAATGAGCAATGGATATCGCTCGGTCTGATCGGCATCCGCGAACGGATCGCCCAGCTCGGCGGAAGCCTTCAGATCGACTCCAAACCCAACGCCGGAACCCAGGTTTCGGCTTGCCTGCCCAAGGAAATCCCGGCATGAAAACCATCCGCATCGTGGTCATTGACGACCATCACCTGGTCAGGGCCGGCATCCTCTCGCTGCTGAGCGATCACGACGACATTGAAGTCGTCGGCGACACCGGGATCAGCGATGAGGCCGTCCGGCTCGTCACCGACACCCAGCCCGACGTGATCCTGCTCGATATCGCCATGCCCGGGCAGACCGGCTACCAGTTGATCCCGGCCATTGCCGAAGCGGCGCCGCAGGCGAAGATCATCATCCTGTCGATGCACGACACGCAGGAGCACGTCAATTCCGCGCTGCGTCTGGGCGCCCACGGCTACCTGGTCAAGACGGCGGCCCCCGAGGAGTTGAACTTCACCATCCGGCGCGTCTTGCAGGGCGAACTGACGCTGCCGGCTTCGGTTTCCCGCGAGATGCTCGAGCTCTACCTCGAACAGGTCCGCAAGACTCATGAATTGACCGCGCGCCAGAGCACGGTGCTGAAGATGACTGTAGACGGCATGCGCACCAAGGAAATCGCCTTCGCGCTCGACATCAGCGTCAAGACGGTCGAAACCTATCGTTCGCAGATCATGGCCAAGCTCGGCTTGCAGGACATCCCCGGCCTGGTTCGCTATGCGATCAGGAACGGGATCACCGAGTTGTAGGCGGTCAGTCCGGCTTGCGCCACTTTTTCTCGCCGGCCGGGATGGCGAAGGGCAACCAGTTTTCCGGCGGCGGCAACGGACAGGTGGCAAAGGCCGTGAAGGCGCAGGGCGGGTTGTAGGCGCGATTGAAATCCAGGGTGATCTTGCCATCGACGGGCGCATTGGCCTTCAGGAAGCGCCCGGCGCCGTAGGTTTCCCGCCCGCTGGTCCGGTCGCGAAAGACGAAAAACGCCTCGTTGGCGCCGACCGACATCGGTAACAGCGCAAGCTTCTGGCCGGCCACTTCGAACACCGCCTGATGCGTCACTTCCACCATTTTCAGATCGCCGCTGACGTTGGGCACCTCCATCGTTAAAGGCGGCGACAAAGGCTGCCATTCGGCCTCGATCCGCCAGGCCGGATCGACGTCGAAATAGTCCAGCCCGTCAAACTGCCGGTGTGCGACCCAATCGCGGTCGCGCACCCGCGCTGCCAGCCGAATGCTACGGTCGGCCACAAAAAACGACCAATTTTGAAATTCCACCACCGTCGGCGCCCCGTCGCGATCAGTCGCCAAGGCCAGCGCTGCGCCGCCAACCGGCTGCCAGAGCACGGCATCGTCCGCCCACAACAGGTCACCAAGGTGCGCCGGCCCGCCCGGCAGGCGGACGAGGCAATCGTCGCCGCTGCCGACGCGGTTCGTTCCGGGCTCCAGCCAGAACAAGCCGACCAGGCCGAGCCAGCTGTCCGGCGCGCTCAATTCGGCGTGACGCTGCGCCTGCCACTGTTTCACATCGTCCAACATCGCTTTAGAATCCCTTCACGACCGCTAGCCGGTCCGCCTGCGTCTTCTTCGAGGAAACCAACCATGAAAAAAATCCTGCTCGCCCTGTCCATCGCGGCATCGCCGCTGCTCGCCCAGGCGGTGGACGTCAACGTCAATGTCGGCAATATGCGCATCGACGCCCCGGGGGTCAGCGTCACCTTCGGCACCCGCGATACCCGTGGCTACTACTGGGATGGCTACGAGTACCGCGCTCCGGGCTACTGGCGCGAGCATAACGGCCACCGCGGCGAGAAATACTATACCGGCCGCGGCAATCGCGGCGTGCCCCACCAGGGCGGCGGCCATTGCCCGCCCGGACAGGCCAAGAAGGGCAATTGCTGAGACCAGCCGAGCGGCGAAAAACACCAGGGCGGGGCCGCCAAGCCCCGCCCTTTTTCATTGGCGAAACGGATCAGCCCTTGGCAAAGCGCATGATGCCGTTTTCGCAACTGACCCTGATCGTGTCCTTGGCGCCGAATCGGCCTTCCAGGATCGCCTTGGCCAGCGGATTTTCCAGTTGCTGCTGGATCGCCCGCTTCAACGGCCGGGCGCCGAACACCGGATCGAAGCCGGCCTGGGCCAGTTCGGCCAGCGCGCTGTCGTCGACGACGATGCCCATTTCGAGCTGGGCCAGCCGCTTTTCCAGGTAGCCGAGCTGGATCTTGGCGATGCCGGCGATGTGCTTCTCGTCCAGCGCGTGGAAGACCACGACCTCGTCGATCCGGTTGATGAATTCCGGCCGGAAGTAGGTCTTGACCTCGGACATCACCGCGACCTTGATCACACCGTAATCGTCGCCGGCCATCTGCTGGATCATCTGGCTGCCGAGATTGGAGGTCATCACGATCACCGTGTTTTTGAAGTCAACAGTGCGCCCCTGGCCGTCGGTCATCCGGCCGTCGTCGAGCACCTGCAGCAGCACGTTGAAGACGTCCGGGTGGGCCTTCTCGACCTCGTCGAGCAGGATCACGCTGTACGGCTTCCTACGCACAGCTTCAGTCGGGTAGCCGCCCTCCTCGTAGCCGACATAGCCCGGCGGCGCGCCGATCAGGCGGGCGACCGAGTGCTTCTCCATGAATTCGCTCATGTCGATGCGGATCAGGTGATCCTCGGCATCGAACATGAACTCGGCCAGCGCCTTGCACAGCTCGGTCTTGCCAACGCCGGTCGGGCCGAGGAAGAGGAAGGAGCCGTAGGGCCGGTTGGGATCCGACAGCCCGGCGCGCGAACGGCGGATGGCATCGCCGACCAGACGCACCGCTTCATCCTGGCCGACCACTCGCTTGTGCAGCCGGTCTTCCATGTGCAGCAGCTTTTCGCGTTCGCCGGTCATCATCTTGCTGACCGGGATGCCGGTCGCCCGCGACACGACCTCGGCGATTTCCTCGGCGCCGACCTGGGTGCGCAGCAGCTTGTTCTTCTGTTGCTCGCCATCGCCAGCCTTCTCGGCCGCCTTCAACTGGGCTTCGAGTTGCGGCAGTTTGCCGTATTGCAGCTCGGCCACCTTGTCGAGCTTGCCTTCGCGCTGCAACCGGGTAATGTCGGCCTTCAGGTGGTCGATTTCTTCCTTGATCTGCGCCGAGCCAAGCACGGCCGATTTCTCGGCCTTCCAGACTTCTTCCAGGTCGGAATATTCCTTGGTCAGCTTGGCGATTTCGTCCTCGATCAGGCCCAGGCGCTTGATCGACGCCTCGTCCTTTTCCTTCTTGACCGCCTCGCGCTCGATCTTGAGCTGGATGATCCGGCGATCCAGCTTGTCCATCACCTCCGGCTTGGAGTCGATTTCCATCTTGATCCGCGCCGCCGCCTCGTCGATCAGGTCGATCGCCTTGTCGGGCAAAAAGCGGTCGGTGATGTAGCGGTGCGACAGTTCGGCCGCGGCGACGATGGCCGGGTCGGTGATATCGACGCCGTGGTGCAGCTCGTATTTTTCCTGCAGGCCGCGCAGGATGGCGATGGTCGATTCGACGCTCGGTTCCTCGACCAGCACCTTCTGGAAACGGCGCTCCAGCGCGGCATCCTTCTCGATGTACTTGCGGTATTCGTTCAGCGTCGTCGCGCCGATGCAATGCATCTCGCCACGCGCCAGTGCGGGCTTCAACATGTTGCCGGCATCCATCGCACCCTCGGCCTTGCCGGCACCCACCATGGTGTGCAACTCATCGATGAAGACGATGATGCGGCCCTCGTCCATGGCCACTTCCTTCAACACCGCCTTCAGGCGCTCCTCGAACTCACCGCGGTACTTGGCACC
>CAIXSK010000355.1 GCA_903922075.1 uncultured beta proteobacterium
GCTGGTCTGGCCATTGACCAGGATGTCGAGATAGCCGGGAAAGGCCTTGGGCTGGGCGCAGAGCATGTCGTGTGCGGTATCGGCGACATACCACATCGGGACGCCGGCCAGCCGTCCGGAATCCCAGGCCACCGTGCCGTCGCCCTCGTGGGTGGCGACGAACTCGATGCGCTTCAGATCGGGGCGATACTGCACCTCGCCATCGACCAGCCGATAGTCGATCACGGTGGCCGGCTGGCAGCCGGCGACGTAGGTCATGTAGCGCGGATCGGGCGGCGCCTCGCGGAGGAATTTCCAGGTCGCCGCGGCTTCCTGCAGATCGGCGGCCCGTGCCGTGTCCCAGCCGGCAGCGGTGTCCTGGCGCACGGCCTCCCAGCGCGTAAGGTCGGCGAAGTCGGGATCGTCCGGCGCGAAGGGCAGCAGCTCGAGCAGGCCTGCGTAGCGGCAAACCAGGTTGATGATGTCGTCGGTGTTTTGCGTGATGTCGAGCAGCGACAGCTTGGCCTGGGTCGGGTTGAAGCCGGTCAACCAGCGCACCGCCTCGTAGGAGCCGAGGTTGGGCGTGCCGAGCATCAGGAAACGGCTGTCGGGCAGGCGGGTGATGCGTTTCCAGAGCGCCGAGCCGGCGCCGCCATCGGCGATCATCGAGCGGACGACCAGGCCGCCCATGGAGTGGGCAACCAGGCGCAGCGGCTGGCCGGAGCGCTCGGCCTGGCTGACCAGCGGTTCGAGGGTGACGGCTAGCCGGGCGGCCGCCTTGCGCACCGAGAAACGCCAGTCGTAGGGAAAGATTTCGACCTGATGGCTGCGCGCCAGGAACTCGACCAGTGGGCCGTAGAACTGGTCGACCAGGCCGACCGGCGCGATGCCGTCGCGGCCCATGGCGATCTTTTTCAGGCCGCCCTTGAGCAGCGACCAGTAGTTCAGCCAGACTTCCTCGTCGCCGGCCTGCAACTGGCTGCCCATGGTGCCGGGTAGCACGACGGCGATCGGGCGCGGCTTGTTGCCGCTGCGGCTGCGCGCGATGGCCTGGGCACAGCGCGGGCCGGTGTAGGGTTTGGCGGCGATGGTCTGGAAGCCACCGCTGTCGCCGTCGGCGCGGGTCAGGCCGGCGCGCAGCCAGCGCACGCTCTGTTCGTTGGTGAAATAGCGGAAATGATTGACCTTGGCCCCGTCGTCCTGGCGGAAGCGGGCGCCGCCGGCCGGGCGCGGCAAGCCGCCGCTCATCGAGGCGGTGTCGACGACCAGGTCGTGTTCGTTCTTGTAGAACCAGTCGGTGGCCAGCACCTTCAGCGTGTTCCACAGGCCGTCGCCGGACTCGATGTCGCCGGCGATCACCGACAGGTCGGCCGTGCTGACCAGGTCCGGCGTGCCGTTGAGCAGCCGGGTCAGGGCCGAGCCGGGGACCATCGCCTCGACGCCGGGCAGGGTGCGCGGGTCGGTGCGCTCCTTGACGACGGCGAGCAGGAAGTCGAGGCCGCCGGTGAACAGGCCGCTGCCGGTGGCTGCCGTGGCGACGTAGTCGAGCACCGACAGCCAGCGGTCCAGCCGCCCGGAGGCCAGCGTCGTGCCGCGCGCCGGGCAGGCGACGCGGACGAAACGGGCGAGCTTCAGATTTTTGCGGGCGAAGACCTCGACCAGTTCGAGCAGGCGCTGGCGGTCGGCGTCGTAGGCCGCGTCGCGCCCCTTCTTCTCGGCGTCGGACAGCGGCAGCAGGCCAAGTTGCGGGGCCAGCGTGCGGTCGGCGGCAAACAGCGTGGCGATGCGCTCGGCGGTCAGGGTCGCGGCCAGTTCGGCGCAGCCGGACAGGGCCATCACTTCGCCGACCAGGCCGCCGCGCGAATGGCTGACCAGGTGGATTTCGGCGCCGTCCGGCAGGCGCCTGGCCAGGGCCAGCGCGTTGTCGATCGGACTTTCCGTCAGGGTCCGGTGCTCCAGCCCGAAGACGCGCTCGCCATAGGCCGGCAGCAGGGCCTGGCGCAGGCGGGCGCCTTCGGCGTTGCCGGCGTCCCACAGCTTGCCGAAACTGCCTTCGGTGGACGAGGCGGTGCCGTGCAGGAAAACCAGCAGCGGGCCGGCGTCGGCCGGCAGTTGTTCAGTGTCGGCCACGGCCTTCAGCGCAAAGTCGCCGGCCAGGTCGAGGCGATAGAGGCCGGGCGGGTGCTTGCCGAGTTGCTTTTCCTCCAGCAATTTGCCCAGTTTGGCGGCCGATTTTTCGGCCACGTCGACGCCGAAGAAGTCGAGTACGCGGATGGCCAGGCCGACCGCGCCACGTTGGGCATGGGTGGTCCGCTTGGGCGCCAGGCGACTGAATTCCCAGGCGCCGTTGCCGTCGCGCGCCGGGGGCGTGCCGTATTCGCGCGACAGGTCGTCGACCCGGCTCCACAGCACGAAGCCGTTGTCGAGTTCGACGCGGACGACGGTGTCGCCACCGACCTCGATGTCCTCGGCGTTGCCGTCGCGGGCGCTGCCGGGGTGCAGGCGGAACAGCGGCTGTGCGCCGCCGCTGGTCCGTCGGGCGCTATCGTCGCGGATGCCGCGAATCTTGTAGAGGCGCTGGCTCATTGGGGATTCTCCGTGAAGAGCAGTGTCGGTCGGCCAAGCCCGTTCGCCCTGAGCCCTTCGATGTGGCTCAGGACCGGCTTGTCGAAGGGTTTTCCGCGTGGAAGCTTGGGCTTCGACAAGCTCAGCCAGAATGGTTGCAGGTAAATCGGCGCTTCCTGAGGGGAATGCATTGCCGTTCCTGCGCTTATTCGAAAATCTTGCCCTTGCGTGCGGTGGCGCTGCCGACGATCTGCGGCGCCTGCGGGTAGCTGGCCGACGGCAGGTATTTGGCGATAGCCTTGTGCCAGTCGGCATAGGTGGCGCCGGCCTTCATGCCCTTCAGCGCCTTCAGCGCGTAATAGGTGAAGGCACCGTTGAAGCGGCCGGCGATCCGCGCGTCGTAGCTGAAGTTGTTGGGGCCTTCCTTGCAGCCGGAGATCAGCAGATCGCCGAGCTTGTTCGAGTAGGCGCCGAAGAAGGGCGAGGTGCCGGCCGCCCCGACCATGGTGGTCGCCGCCTTGCCGGCGCGGTTCCTGGGCAGCAGCTTTTCCGGCAGCCAGTTGCCCATCGGCATGAAGCGCGGCCGCGTCGTCGCGTCCTTTTCCGCCTTGGCTGCACGGGTCACGGTGCCCGAGTGGCAGCTGTCGGAGAGCAGCACGATGCGCACGCCGGCCTTGCGGGTCAGGAACAGGTTGCGAATCTCGTCGTCGGTCAGCGCCTCGCCCTTGGTCTGCAGATCGTAGGGGCAGAGTGCCTCGTCCAGGCCATCGGCTTCGTCGCCGTCGGTGTCCGGCTGGTAGGTGCCGTGGCCGGAGAAGCTGATGACCAGCGTGTCGCCCTTGGCGGCCTTGGCGATCAGGTCGCCCATCGCCTTGACCATGGCCGCCTTGGTCGCCTGGTCGTCGAGCAGGGTGGCGACCTTGAAACCGCGGGCCGCCAGTTCGCCGGCCCAGTCGTTGGCGTCATTGACGCAGCCCTGCAGATCCATGTGGGTGCCGGGGTAGTTGTTGATGCCGATGCAAAGCGCTTTCTTGGCCATGGTCTTGTCTCCTGAGCGCGGTCGGCCGGGCTAAAAAGCTACGGTCGGCGGCAAAAAAAGGCGAAAAATGAAAAGCGGGGCAGCGAGGCGATGGGGCAGGAAAACGGCATGACCTGTGACGCAACATGTGGACCTCGCTGGCTTGGATGGTGCGGTTTTGGATTTTCTGGCGAAACATTGTTTAGAAAAACCAAATCAAACAAAAATGACACCGATTTGACGCCCCGGTGTTATTGAAAAGTCATAAACCATCGTAGTACGTTCGTTTGAACTTGACCAGGGAAATATTTTCGAATTGCCCGTGGTTTAAGGCTTGCCGGGGATATTGATGCTCGTGCCCGGGTGTTTTTGCGGCGGCTTTTGACAGCCGATGGTGTTGTCGGTTCCGTATGATTTGCCGACTGATTTTTGCTGTCCGTAATATGTGATCGGCATAATAAAAAATGTCAGTGACAAAATTTATGGTCTATGATTTACTGATCTGGAATGTGTTGCGAGAGTGTGTTGACCCGTCTCGCCACCCCCGCTTCGGCGGCCCAACAACTACCCGGTGAGAGAGAGTCGATGCTCGATGTCGCGGTTAGCTTTTTGGCAGAACAGTTCAATGCCTACCTGACCCGGCGCACCGGGTCAGCGTCGCTCGGCCAGGTCGTGCCCGGCGCCATCGTCGACGAGACCGGCAAGCTGGCGATCACCTCCGGCACGGTGGCGATGGCCATCGTCAACATCGAGGAAGAGCGCATCATGCGCGAGCAGTTGCCGGCCCGGGTCATGGTCGGCGGTCGCGAGATGACCCTGCAGCCCGAGTTGCGGCTCAACCTGACCCTGCTCTTCGCGGCCAGGATGACCAACTACGACATGACGTTGAAGGCGCTGTCGAATGTGCTGACCTTCTTCCAGGGCTCGCCGGCCTTCGCGGCCGAGGATTACCCGTCGCTCGATCCGCGCATCGGGCGCATCGTCATGGAGTTGCACAGCGTTGGGCCGGAAACGCTCAACCAGCTATGGGCCGCCGTCGGCGCCAAGTACCAGCCCTCGGTGCTTTACCGGGCGCGGCTGGTCACCATCCAGGACCAGGAGCCGCTCGGCTTCGGCGCCCCGATCACCGACATCGGCATTGACCTGCACGACCGATGAGCATCCACTTCCGTCCCCTCTTTGAAGTCGAGGTCGCCCACGGCTATTACCCGGCGCCGACTGCCGACATCGCCTTCGCGGTGCCGGCGGCGACCCCGGCGCTGGCTGCCGGCAAGCTGCTGGTCCGCGTCCATCACGGCCGGCTGGTTGTCCTCTTCGAAGCCGACGCGGGCGGCCTGCCCTTGCGCGACATTGCCGGCGAAACCCTGCTGATCGGCCTCGCTGCGGTCAATCCCTACCTGGCCAATTTCACCGCCGCACCGGTCGCGGCGGGCAGCTTGCCGCTGTTTATCAATCGCAGCCAGCCGCGCTCGCTGGAGACGCTGGCTGCCCATCTGGTTGCCGACCGCCAGCGCGTCGAGGCCACCCTGCCCGGGCGGCCGTTGAGCCTGCGCTGGCGGCTCGGCACCCAATTGATTGCCGAACAGACCCTGGCTGCCGGCCAGTCGGTGGCCGAATTCGTTACCCGCGACTGGCCGGCCGGCTGCTACACGCTGAGCGAAGAGGCCGGCGGCGCGCCGGTCGTCAGCCAGTGGGTGGTGCATCCCGAACTGGCCGGCCAGCGCCCCTGGGGCGTGCTGGCGGTGACCATCGCCGGCGCCTTCTACGCCGATCCGCCGCGCTTCTCCGTCAGCCTGCAGCCGCGCCGCGAACAGCTCAAGTATTACGTCGTCGCCCGCAACTACGGCAGCAGCGAATTCGGCCAGCTCAACGTCAATGACGCCGGGGCCGGCGAGCAGGGGCGGCCGCCGCTCGTTTTCGACCGCGTCGAAGCCGACGATTTTGCCGACGATGACCTGCCGCCCGAGGTCATCGGCGACGGCGCCCGCGTCGTGCTCTTCCAGTCGCAAGGCGAAGCCGACCGCCGGGCCGGCGGCTACCGCAAGCTGCAACTGCGCCGCAACAACGAAGTCCTTGTCCAGCATCTGCCCCAGGCCGGTTCCGACCGGGCGCAGGCGCGTTTCATCGTCCACCTCGCCAAATCCTGAGAAGGGGGTCTGTCCATGCCAACCTACCGCAC
>CAIXSK010000356.1 GCA_903922075.1 uncultured beta proteobacterium
AGGAAAGCTTGGCTGGGGAAGAAGGATTCGAACCTTCGAATGCCGGAATCAAAATCCGGTGCCTTGACCAACTTGGCGACTCCCCAGCGGGTTGCTCGAACGGGTTCGCGTCCGAGCGAGGCGCGAATAATACAGGAGCCGGAATCGGAAATCCAGCCCCTTTAGTGAATTTTTGCGAGTGGGTGCTCGGGCAGGCCGTCGGCTATCCAGCCTTTCATGCCGGCGGGCAGTTGGGCGAGCAGGGCGGCAGCCTCGTCGCGCTCAGCGAAGCCGGCAAAAACGCAGGCCCCGGAGCCGGTCATCATGGCTTGCGGGGCATGCTGCTTGAGCCAGACAAGGTGTTCGGCCACAGCCGGGAATCTGGCGCAGGCAACGGCTTCAAGATCATTGTGGCCTTGCCCGGGCCGCCACTCGGCCGGATTTAGCGGCGGGGTGTCGCGCTTCAGTTCCGGCGCCCCGAAAATGGCTGTCGTGGGCACATGGACCGCAGGATTAAGGACCAGATAGGTCTCCGGTGGCAGGTCGACATCGGTAAAGGCTTCCCCGACGCCCTCGGCGAAGGTGTTGCGGCCATGGACGAAGACCGGTACATCGGCGCCCAGCGTCAGACCCAGCTTTTCCAGTTCGGGGCGGCTCAGCCCGGTTTGCCACAGATGGTTGAGGGCAAGCAGCACGGTGGCGGCATCGGACGAGCCGCCACCGAGACCGCCGCCCATCGGCAACTGCTTGTCGAGATGGAGGGTGGCCCCCTGCCGGCAAGCCGTGGCCTGTTGCAGCAGGCGGGCGGCGCGGACCGTCAGGTCGCTGTCGGCCGGGACGCCGGGAATGGGGGTGGCGAGGATTATTTCGCCATCGGCGCGGGGTTCGAAACTCAGCGTGTCGGCACGGGCGATGAAGCGGAAGACGGTTTGCAGCAGATGATAGCCGTCGGCGCGCCGGCCGACGACATGCAGGAAGAGATTCAGCTTGGCCGGTGCGGGCCAGTTGCTGTGCCAGGTCCATTCGCTCACGGCGTTTCTTTCCATTCTTCGATGCGCAGTTTTAGTTCGATTTCGCCGTCGCGCGATATGGTCAGGCGGGCCGGCAGGGCGGCGGGGGTCTCGTCGTCGTAGCTGTAGTCGACCTGCCAGCCGGCTTCACGCAGCGTGCCGGGGCGACCGAAGGCGTCGGGGTCGATGTGGGCGCCGCCACCGCCCCGGCCGAGCAGCCAGGCGGCTAAGCGGGTGACCGGCAGGCGCTGGCCGGTGATCTCCTCGATCAGCGCATCGGGGTCGTCGGATTCGCGCGTCTTGCCTTCGGCGGTTTTCAGGCGGGACAGTTCAGGCGTCGTCTCGATTTCAGCCAATCCGTAACCGAGGGGGCTGGCGAGCAGGACGCGGTCGCTGCGGTTCTGGTGCGTCCAGGTCAGGCGGCCGCCGGAGCTCTGCGCTTTCTCGCCTGGCGCGGTGACCCGCAGGGCGAAGCGACCGGTCAGCGAAAAATCGCGGATCTGGTCGCGGGGCGACAGGGCAGTGGGTGGCAGGCTGGTGCAGCCGGTCAGCAGGCCTGCCGCGAGCAGCAGGGCGAAATGCAGCTTCAAGGCAGGAGTTTCTTGAGAGTGCCGGCGAGAACTTCGTTATCCGGATTGGCCTTGGCTGCTTCCTTCAGGATGCGGCGGGCGTCGTCCTTACGGTTCATGGCCCACAGCACTTCGCCGAGATGGGCGGCGATCTCCGGGTCGGCCTTGATCCGGTAGGCGGTTTCCAGGGTGCGCAGGGCATCTGGCAACTTGCCCTGGCGGTAGAGGACCCAGCCCATGCTGTCCATGATGAAGGGGTCTTCCGGAGCCAGGCTTTGTGCCTTGGCGATCAGGTCGTGGGCTTCCGCCAGCCGGACGTTGCGTTCGGCCAGCGAGTAGCCCAGGGCGTTGAGGGCATGGGCGTGGTCGGGCTTGAGGGTGAGCAGGTGCTTGATGTGGCTTTCGAGCAGTTCTGGCTTGCCGATGCGTTCGGCCGTCAGGGCGGCTTCGTAGATCAGTTCGGTCGAGTCCGGCAGCGTGCTCAGGGCGCTGTCGAGCAGGATGTAGGCGTCGTTGTGCCGGCCGGCTTCGCGCAGCAATTGCGATTCGGCCAGGGTCAGCTGGACGCGTTCGGCC
>CAIXSK010000357.1 GCA_903922075.1 uncultured beta proteobacterium
GGAAGCGCCATCGACCTCGTCGGTGCTGCCGATCCGGTACCAGACCATCTGGACGGCAGTCGGCGCCCGGCGGTCTTCCTTGACGATGATGCGCAGGCCGTTCTTCAACGTGGTTTCGTAGGGATTGGCCAAGGCTGCGGTGGACAGCCCGGCAGCGAGCAAAACGGGAAGCAGGTATTTGAGGCGCATGGGGGGACGGGGCTTTCTGCTAGAATTCGGGGCTGATTTTGCATCGAACCGGACGGCATCTTAACGGCTTGCCGCCCGCCTGTCAGCAAGGCCTGTGACCCGCTTGAGACCCTTTTCCCCATGTTCAGTTTCCTGAAAAAATCCAGCGCCGAGAAGAAGGCCGTCGAAAAGCCGGCCGACGCCTCGGCCGAAACCGCTGCCGCGCCCTCCTGGCGCGAGCGCCTGTTCAAGGGCCTGGCCAAGACCCGCGCCCAGTGGGGCGGCAAGCTCAAATCCATTTTCTCGCGCGGCAAGGTCGACGACGAACTGATTGAGGAGCTGGAAACCCTGCTACTGACCAGCGACTGCGGCATCGAAGCGACCAGCCACCTGCTCGACGAACTGAAGAAGGCGGCCAAGCGCGACAAGCTGGAAACGCCGGCGGCGATCCAGCAGGCGCTGCACGACGCCCTGCTCGAAACCCTGCAGCCGCTCGAAAAGCCGCTCGATGTCTCGACCCACAAGCCCTACGTGATCATGATCGCCGGGGTGAACGGCGCCGGCAAGACGACCTCGATCGGCAAGCTGGCCCACTATTTCCAGACCCAGGGCAAGAGCGTGCTGCTCGCTGCCGGCGACACCTTCCGCGCCGCCGCCCGCGAACAGCTGGAAACCTGGGGCGAGCGTAACAACGTGACGGTCATCGCCCAGGACAACGGCGATCCGGCCGCCGTCGTCTTCGATGCCATTTCGGCCGCCAAGGCGCGCGGCATCGACATCGTGCTGGCCGACACGGCCGGCCGCCTGCCGACCCAGCTCCATCTGATGGAAGAAATTGCCAAGGTCCGCCGGGTGATCCAGAAGATCGAGCCGGAAGGCCCGCACGAGACGCTGCTGGTGCTCGACGCCAACATCGGCCAGAACGCGCTGCAGCAGGTCAAGGCCTTCGACAAGGCGATCAACGTGACCGGCCTGGTCCTGACCAAGCTCGACGGCACGGCCAAGGGCGGCGTCGTCACGGCGATTGCCCGGCAATGCCCGAAGCCGATCCGCTTCATCGGCGTCGGCGAGCAGATCGACGACCTGCGCCCCTTCGTCGCCAGGGATTTTGTGGATGCGATGTTTGAGTAGTCGCGAGTCGCTAGTCATTAGTCGCTAGCAAAACCTCACAACCCTAACCCGCTAACAACTAACGACTACCTGCTACCGACTAAAAATGATCGAAGCCAGCAATCTGACCAAGCGCTACCCGGGCGGCTTCGAGGCCGTCAAGGACGCCAGCTTCTGCATCGGTGGCGGGCAGATGGTGCTGATCACCGGCCACTCCGGCGCCGGCAAGACGACGCTGGTCAAGCTGATCTCGACCATTGAGCGGCCGACTGCTGGCAGCCTGGTGGTCAATGGCCAGAACCTGTCGGCGCTCGGTCGCCATGCCATCCCGCATGTCCGCCGTCATTTTGGCCTGGTCTTCCAGGACCAGAAGCTGCTGTTCGACCGCAGCGCCCTCGACAACGTGCTGCTGCCGCTGGAAATCGCCGGCCTGCCGCGCCGCGACGCCATCCGCCGGGCCCAGGCGGCGCTCGACAAGGTCGGTTTGCTGGCCCGCGAAAAGGCC
The DNA here is from genome assembly GCA_903922075.1 of uncultured beta proteobacterium. Lineage (GTDB taxonomy): Bacteria > Pseudomonadota > Gammaproteobacteria > Burkholderiales > Rhodocyclaceae > Azonexus. Next base: position 1,784 of record CAIXSK010000357.1, read on the forward strand.
CGGCCGATCGCCCTGTCCGGCGGCGAGCAGCAACGGCTGGCGATCGCCCGCGCCGTGGTCAACCGGCCGACCATCCTGATCGCCGACGAACCGACCGGCAATCTCGACGCCGAATCCGGCACCGCCATCCTCGACATCTTTGCCGACTTCCACCGGGTCGGCGTCACCGTGGTGGTCGCCACGCACGACCAGAGCTGGATAGAACGCTATCACCCCAACGTGCTGCGCCTCGATCACGGGAGGGTGGTCGCATGAACGCCTGGTTCACCCAGCACCGCGCCGCGCTGGCCGCGGCTTTCCGCCGCCTGTGGGCGACGCCGCTCAATACCCTGCTTTCGCTGCTGGTCATCGGCATTGCGCTGACCCTGCCGGCCTTCGGCTACGTCGCCCTCGAC
>CAIXSK010000358.1 GCA_903922075.1 uncultured beta proteobacterium
CCCTGGCGTCGTTGAACCTCCTCGCCGTACAGCTTGTACTGTCTTCGTCGGTCCGCCTAGCCAGGGCCGCTTCGCTGCATCTTGTTAGCGCTTCTTGGCCAGAATTTCAATTTTGGCCGGTTTTTGCCGCCGACCGTAGCATTCGGCTTCAGGTCGTCTTGCCGACCCGTAGGGCGCTGAAGATGGCCAGCGTCTGCAGGATCGCGACGCCGATCAGCACCTCACCGAAGCGCCGGGCGTCCATCAGCCCGCCGAAAATCAGTGGCGCCGTTGCCAGCCCGAGATCGAGGCCGGAATAGACGAAGCCATAGACGCGCCCGTAAGCCGCCTTGCCGAAGCGGGCGGTGGCGGCGCGGCGGACCAGCAGGTCGCGCGATGGCCCGGCGATGCCGGTGCAGAAGCCGATGCCGGCCATCAGCGGCAGCACGCTCCAGGCCGGCGGCCAGCCGCTGGCGAGCAGTACTGCGAGCAGCGCGGCGACGCCGAGGGCGAGCGCGATCAGCAGGTCCTGCGCCTGCTTCTGCGCCAGGAAGCCGCCGAGCACGATGCCGACGGCGCCCGCCGTAAGATAGGTCGACAGCGCCACCGCACCGGTCGTCAGCGACAGATCGTAGACCGCCTGCAGGATGGGGCTGGCGAAATTCTGGATGGCGCCGAAGGCGGCGGTGATCAGAAAAAAGAACAAAAAGCACAGCCAGACGGCTTTGACGCCGAGGAAAGCGAAGGTCGGTCCGGCATCGCCGTCGGCCTTGTGGGTCGGCGCTTCGACATCGTCCAGCGCCTGCCGGCGCCACAGCAGCAGCCCGAGGGCGAGCAGGGCGACGGCGCTGGCGCCGAGCGCCGCGCTACGCCAGCCGTCGGCCGCGGCAATGCCGGTCATGAAGATCGGCGCCGCCGCCCAGCCGAGATTGCCGGACAGCCCATGCACCGAAAAGGCATGACCCAGCCGCGCCTGCGACACGCGATGATTGAGCACCGTGAAATCGGCTGGATGGAAGACGCTGTTACCCAACCCCGCCAGTGCAGCGACGACGATCAGTGACGCGTAGCCGGTGGCAAAATGCAGCGCGACGCCAGCCAGCGAAAAGCACGAAATGCCGGCCGCCAGCACGCGCAGGGCGCCGAAGCGGTCGACGAGAAAACCCGCCGCCGCCTGGCCGATGCCGGAGACGACGAAAAAGACAGTCATCGTCGCACCAATGCCGGTGAAGGACAGCCCGAATTCCTGCATCAGCCACGGAAACAGCGGCGGCAGCAGCAGGTGGAAAAAGTGCGAAACGCCATGCACGAAGCCGATCAGCGAGATGGTCTCGATATCGTTGGTGGCGGGAGAGGGCAGGACTTCGGCAGTCATCGGGCGGTAGCAGGGTTATCCGGCAGGCTAGTTTATGTCGTCGGCTATTGACGTATATTCGACAATCGGACAAAAATTATCGCAATGCTGACACACTTATCCTTCGACCCCTGTCCGCGCCGGGCGCCGACGCCGGATGAGCCGCTGACTGTCAACCAGCGCCGCCTGCCGCCCGACGTCCATGTGCCGCTGCACAGCCACGACTGGGCGCAACTCGCCTTTCCGCTGCGCGGCGCGCTGCGCATCGCGGCGGCCGGCATGGCCTGGCTGGCGCCGGCTTTCCGGGCGGTGTGGATTCCGCCGCACATCGAGCACGAGGTCGTCGCCCTCGGCGAGGTCGAGCTGCGCACCGTCTATGTCGCCGCCGAAGCGGCGCCGCTGCCGCTCGACGCCTGTTCGGTGATCGAGGTGTCCGATCTGATGCGCACGCTGGTCGAGGCGATCAGCCGGGTCGAGGCGGGCGACGAGGCGCGCCGCGACCTGATGATCCGCCTGCTGCTGACCGAGATCGGCCGGGCGCCGCCGCTTTCGCTCGGCCTGCCTCTGCCCACCGAC
>CAIXSK010000359.1 GCA_903922075.1 uncultured beta proteobacterium
AATCAAGGATGCGACAGTGGGGTAGGTTCAACCTAGCGGTCATCGCGTGGTGGGGATTTGGCGCGAACCATTTCGTTCTAGGAGAGGAAAGATGAAAAAAACTGTAGTGGGGATGCTTGCACTTAGCGCCATGGCTGTCGCCATGGGTTCGGCCTTTGCTCAGGATGCCGCCAAGGGTCCGGAATTGACCGCGGCCGAAAAAGATCAGGCCAAGAAAATTTACTTCGAGCGTTGCGCCGGCTGTCACGGCGTGCTGCGCAAGGGCGCCACCGGCAAGAATCTTGAGCCGCACTGGACCAAGAAGGGCAAGGATGGTGCCGTGACCGAAGGCGGTACGCTGAAGCTCGGCCAGAACCGTCTGGAAAAGATCATCGGCTACGGTACCGATGGTGGCATGGTCAATTTCGACGACATCCTGACCAAGGAAGAAATCTCGTTGATGGCCAAATACATCCAGAACACCCCGGATGTGCCGCCCGAGTACAGCTTCAAGGACACCATGGATTCCTGGAAGGTCATCGTTCCGGTTGACCAGCGTCCGAAGAAGCAGATGAACAAGATCAACCTGAAGAACGTCTTCTCGGTCACCCTGCGTGATACCGGCGAAGTGGCGTTGATCGATGGCGACACCAAGGAAATCGTCAATATCGTCAAGACCGGCTATGCCGTGCATATCTCCCGTCTTTCCGCTTCCGGCCGTTATGTCTATGTGGTCGGCCGTGACGGTCGCCTGAGCCTGATCGATCTGTGGATGGAAAAGCCGGCGGTCGTGGCTGAAGTGAAGATCGGTTTCGACGCCCGTTCGGTCGATACCTCCAAGTTCAAGGGCTTTGAAGACAAATATGCGGTTGCCGGTTCCTACTGGCCGCCCCAGTACGTGATCATGGACGGTGACACGCTGAAGCCGCGCAAGGTTGTTTCGACCCGTGGCATGACCGTCGATGGCGAATACCATCCGGAACCGCGCGTTGCTTCCATCGTTGCTTCCTTCATCAAGCCGGAATGGGTTATCAATATCAAGGAAACTGGCCAGATTCTGTTGGTCGATTACTCCGATATCGAGAACCTGAAGACGACGACCATCGGCTCCGCCAAGTTCCTGCATGACGGTGGCTGGGATGCTTCCAAGCGTTACTTCCTGGTCGCGGCCAACGCTTCCAACAAGATCGCCGCGGTCGACACCAAGACCGGCAAGCTGGCCGCACTGGTCGATACCGCCAAGATCCCGCACCCGGGTCGCGGCGCCAACTTCGTCCATCCGAAGTTCGGTCCGGTCTGGGCGACGGGTCACCTCGGTGCCGATGTCGTGACGCTGATCTCGACGCCGTCCGACGACAAGAAGTTTGCCAAGTACAAGGAATTCAACTGGAAGGTCGTCCAGGAAATGAAGCACGTGCCGGGCAACCTGTTCGTCAAGACCCATCCGAAGTCCAAGCACTTCTGGGCTGACTCGCCGCAGAATCCGGACAAGGATCTGGCTGAGTCCGTCTCGGTGTGGGATATGGCCGACCTGTCCAAGCCGAAGGCAACCCTGAACGTCGCCAAGGACTCCGGCCTGCCGCCGACCAAGGCCGTCAAGCGCGCCGTCCATCCGGAATACTCGGCTGACGGCAAGGAAGTCTGGATCTCCCTGTGGGGTGGCAAGACCGACCAGTCCGCCATCGTTGTCTATGACGATGCGACGCTGAAGGTCAAGAAGGTGATCACCGATCCGAAGATGATCACGCCGACCGGCAAGTTCAACGTCTACAACACCCAGCATGACATCTATTGATCGACTGTTGATTGTTTTGATCTGACGCAAGGCTACGGGGGCGCAAGCCCCCGTAGCATATGAAGCGGTAGCAGATTGTGTGCGATGGGCTGGAGTGACCCATGCACAAAACACTTTTGATGTGGAGATCACCACGATGAAAAAGAATTTTGTTTCCCTGGCCGTTTGCGGCGCCTTCCTGGCTTTGGGTTCCTCGGCCGCGATGGCTGCTCCCGATTGGAGCAAGGCCGCCAAGCGCGATATTCACGTCTTCCACCCGGGCGCAGCGCCGATCGAGTGGATCCAGGGCAAGGGCGAGCACAGCGGTGCCAGCGGCCTCAAGAAGGGCGAGACCTGTGCCGGTTGCCACGTCGAGGACGGCAAGCTGAGCCTCGATACCAAGCGTCTGGGCAGCAAGGAAATGGAGCCCAAGGGCGCACCGAAGACCCTGACCTATCCGGTCGGCGTCCAGGCGGCTTTCGATGCCACCAACCTCTACGTTCGTCTGACCTTCAAGGCGCCGGCTGGCGGCTTCGACAAGTCCGACAAGGACAACGAGGTCAAGGCGACGATCATGTTCCCGAACGACAAGGTGCCGCTGGGCGAGCAGGCCGCCTGCTGGGCCGCCTGCCACCAGGACTCGAAGGGCATGCCGAACGGCAAGGACAAGACCAAGTATGTCAGCGCCGGCGCCATGGATCTGGTGCAGTGGAAGAGCAGCGGCAAGTCGGCTGACGGCTTCGTCGCCGACAAGCGCAGCATGGAAGGCGGCAAGGCCGGTGGTACGGCCGAAGGCGCCAAGGCCGGTGATACCTACACCGTCACCTTCACCCGCAAGCTGGCCGGCAACGCCGTGCTGGCGGCTGGCAAGGCCGTGCCCTTCGGTATCGCCATCCACGCCGACAATGCCGGCGGTCGTTTCCATCACGTGTCCTTCGGCCACACCATTGGTCTGGGTGCCGACGGCGACGTGAAGGCTGCCAAGCAGTAATACCCGCATGCCGTCCGGAACTTCGCAGTCCCCCGGATGGCTTGTGGCGACAGGAGCGCCGCTTGTGCTGGCGCTCCTTTCTTTTTCTGCGCTGGCCGACAACGTGGCCGAGGTGCGCATCGAAGGCTACAAGTTCCAGCCGCCGGCGGTGACGATCAAGGCCGGCGACAGCGTGCGGTGGACCAACCACGAAAAGCGGACCAGCCATTCGGTGGTTTTCCCGGCCGAAGGCGGCCTGGAATCCGATCGCCTCTTCCCCGACGAAAGCTATCAGCGGCGCTTCGAAAAGGCCGGGCGCTACGACTATCATTGCGGCCCACATCCGGAAATGACAGGAGTTGTCGTTGTCGGCGAGTAATTTCATTTTTGCCCTTTTTTTGCTGCCGACCGTAGCATTTGCCGGCGAGCCAGACGCCGCGCGGCAAAAGGAACTGGTGCATCTGGTTCGCCAGGACTGCGGCTCCTGCCACGGGATGACGCTCAAAGGCGGGCTCGGCCCCGCCCTGTTGCCGGAAAACCTGCGCGACAAGCCGGTCGACGGGCTGGCGGCGACGATCTACTATGGCCGTCCGGGCACGCCGATGCCGCCCTGGGATCGCTTTGTTTCCGAAGCCGAGGCGGCGTGGATTGCCGAAAAACTGCTGACCGGTTTCCCCCAGTGAGAATGCCATGCGACTGTTCCTGAGTTTTCTCCTCGTCCTGCTGCTCAATGCCTGCGCCACCCCGCCACTGCGCGGCACCGGCGACCTCGGCCTGATCATCGAACGCGCCAGCGGCCACGTGACCTTGATCAACACCTCGTCACGCCAGCCCTATGCCCGTATCGCCGGGCTGGGCGATCTTTCGCACGCCTCCGCCGTTTATTCGCGCGACGGCCGCTACGCCTTCATCTTCGGCCGCGACGGCGGGCTGACCAAGATCGACCTGCTCGAAGCGAAGATCGTCAAGCGCGTGATCCAGTCCGGCAACGCCATCGGCGGCTCGATTTCGCAGGATGGCCGCATCGTCGTCGCCCAGAATTACACGCCGGGCGGTATCAAGGCCTTCGACGCCGAGACGCTGGAACTGCTTTCGGAAGTGCCGGCCGAATACGCGCCCGGCCAGTTCTCCAAGGTCGTCGGCCTGGCGGACACGGGCGGCAACAAGTTCGCCTACGCGCTGTTCGACGGCGGCGAAATCTGGGTCAGCGATTTCAGCAATCCGAAGGCGCCTAAAACGCAGCGCTTCCCGGCCGGCAGCCAGCCCTACGACGGCCTGGTGACGCCGGATGGCCGCTATTTCCTGGCCGGCCTGTTCGGCGAGGACGGCGTCGCCATGCTCGACCTCTGGCAGCCGGAA
>CAIXSK010000360.1 GCA_903922075.1 uncultured beta proteobacterium
GCCGTGCTGGCCCGCGGCTTCGCGCTCGAGGGCTGGCTGGGCGAGCCGCTGGGCGTCGCCGGCTGCGCGCTGTCGAACGTGCTGATCGGCTGGGCGGCCTGCCTCAGCGGCGCCGCCTATCTGGCCTGGGGGCCCCTGCGCGCAGCTTACCGGCCGTTTGCCGACTGGCAGCCGCCGCGCTGGCCGGCGGCGCGCGAATTGCTGCGCATCGGCCTGCCGATGGGTTTCTCCAATCTGGTCGAAATCACCTCGTTCACCTTGATCGCCCTGTTCATCGCCTCGCTCGGCGCGCCGGTTGTCGCCGGGCATCGTGTCGTCGCCAATCTGTCGGCGCTGGTCTACATGCTGCCGCTGTCGCTGGCCATCGCGACCATGGCGGCGCTAGGTCAGGCGGTCGGCGCGCGCGACCACTTGCGGGCACGCGCCACCATCCGGGCCGGGCTGGTGCTGTCGGCCGGTTTGTCGTCGCTGATGGGCCTGCTGCTCTGGCTGGCTGCCGAACCGCTGATCGCCGCCTACACCGACGATCCGGCCGTGCGCATGGTGGCCGGCGGGCTGATCGGCTACATCGCCCTCTATCAGTTCTTCGACGCCCTGCAGACGGTGGCCGGCCATTGTCTGCGCGCCTACCGGGTGACTTTCCTGCCGATGCTGGTCCAGACCTTCTGCTTCTGGGGCATCGGTCTGCTCGGCGGCGCCTGGCTTTGCTACCGCTGGCAACCGCCGCTCGGCGTGGCCGGATTCTGGCTGGCCGCGGTGGCCAGTCTGGTGCTCGCCGCGATCCTGCTGTCGGGCCTGCTCCGGCAGGCGGTCGCCGATGCCGATTCGAAGGCGTAATTATGAATTCTGGGATGAAAGCTTCGTGCAAGGTTGTGCTAGTATTCTTGGTTGGCTGTCACAATAACCGGGCGACGGAAAACCCCGCAGCCCAATTGCTCGCAACTCAACTAAACGCAAGGAAAGCGCATGAAAATTCACGAATATCAGGGCAAGCAAATCCTGAAGAAATTCGGCGTTACGGTTCCGCGCGGGATTCACTGCACGACCGTCGATGACGCAGTCAAGGCAGCTGAGACCCTGGGCGGCAAGGTCTGGGTGGTCAAGGCCCAGATTCACGCCGGTGGCCGTGGCAAGGGTGGTGGCGTCAAGGTCGCAACCTCGCTCGAAAAAGTTCGCGAATACGCCGGCCAGATTCTCGGCATGCAGCTGATCACGCACCAGACCGGCCCGGAAGGCCAGAAGGTCCGTCACCTGCTGATCGAAGAAGGCGCCGACATCAAGCACGAATACTACGTTGCCGCGCTGACCGACCGCGCCACCCAGTCGGTGGCGATCATGGCCTCCTACGAAGGCGGCATGGACATCGAGGAAGTCGCCCACAAGACCCCGGAAAAGATCGTCAAGGTCTTCGTCAACCCGCTGGTCGGCCTGACCGACGAGCAGGCGCTGACCCTGGCCAAGGGCATGGGCATGAACGAAGCCTCGATTCCGCAGTGTGTCGATACGCTGAAGAAGCTGTACACCTGCTACATGGAAACCGACGCTTCGCTGGCCGAAATCAATCCGCTGATCCACGAAGGCGACGGCACTGTCAAGGCGCTCGACGCCAAGTTCAACTTCGACTCCAACGGCCTCTACCGTCAGGAAGAGATCGTCGCCATGCGCGAC
>CAIXSK010000361.1 GCA_903922075.1 uncultured beta proteobacterium
CGCTCGACATTGGCGATTTCAGCCAAGGGCGCATCGCCGATTTCCCAACGATAAGGTGCATCGGCCAGACGACAAATGGTCGCCATCACCGCGTTTTTGCCCTGCAAGGCGAGGTCGACCGCCGCCACGCCCAGGGCGTGGTCTTGCTCAAGGTCGGTCTTCTATGCCAGGTGGCGCGCCGAGCGCTGCAGGTAATCGGCCAGCGCCCAGTGATACTTGTAGCCCAGCTTGTCCTTGATCAGCTGAGCCACGATCTGGCCGACGCCGCCCAACTGCGAATGCCCGAAAGCGTCCTTGGTGCCGGACTCGGCGATCAGCTTGCCGGCAGCGTCGGACAGTCCCTCGGAAACAGCGACCGTGCAGTAGCCGTACTGCTTGACGCACTCGTCGACGCGGGTCAGAAAGCGTTCCGGATCGAACGGTACTTCCGGGAAAAGCAGAATGTGCGGCGGTTCGCCGATGCTTTCCGAAGCCAGACCGCAGGCCGCGGTGATCCATCCGGCGTGGCGCCCCATTACTTCGAGGACAAAAATCTTGGTCGAGGTGCGCGCCATCGAAGCGACGTCGTAACCCGCTTCGCGGATCGAGGTTGCGACGTACTTGGCGACCGAACCGAAGCCCGGGCAGCAATCGGTATGCGGCAGGTCGTTATCGACCGTTTTCGGCACGCCGACGCAAACCACCGGGTAGCCCATCTTTTCGGCGATCTGCGAGACCTTCCAGGCGGTATCCATGGAATCGTTGCCGCCGTTGTAGAAGAAGTAACCGATGTCGTGCGCCTTGAATACTTCGATCAGGCGCTCGTATTGCGCCCGGTGTTGCTCAAGGCTCTTCAGCTTGTAACGGCAGGAACCGAAGGCGCCGCCCGGCGTGTGGCGCAGGCGGGCAATCGCCTCGTCGGATTCGAGGCTGGTGTCGATCAGGTCTTCGGTCAGGGCACCGATGATGCCGTCACGCCCGGCAAAAACTTTCCCAATTTTCTCGGGATGCCGGCGTGCTTCCTGGATCAGGCCGCACGCCGTCGCGTTGATGACGGCGGTGACGCCCCCTGACTGTGCGTAGAAGGCATTCTTCGCCGCCATCTGTCGCCCTTATTTCAGTGCGTCGAAAACACTCTTGGTAATCGCGTCGACATTGCCGACCCCTGCCACCTTGCGCACTTTCGGCGCCTTGGCATCGCCTTCGGCGGCCCAGGTGCTGTAGAAGTTGACCAGCGGCTTGGTTTGGGAATGGTAGATTTCCAGACGCTTTTTGACGGTTTCTTCCTTGTCGTCGTCACGCTGAACCAGCGGCTCGCCGGTCACGTCGTCGATACCTTCGACCTTCGGCGGATTGAATACGACATGATAGGTGCGGCCCGAAGCCAGGTGGGCGCGGCGACCGGCCATGCGGGTGATGATGTCGCTGTCCGGGACGTCGATTTCGAGCACGAACTCGATCGGCACGCCGGCGTCCTTCATGGCTTGAGCCTGGGGAATGGTGCGCGGGAAGCCGTCGAACAGGTAACCGTTCTTGCAGTCGTCCTGGGTCAGGCGGTCCTTGACCATGCCGATGATGACGGCGTCCGGCACCAGGCCGCCCGCGTCCATGTGCTTCTTGGCCTCCAGGCCCAGTGCGGTTCCGGCCTTGACCTGGGCGCGCAGCATGTCGCCGGTCGAAATCTGGGGAATGCCGAACTGCTTGGAGATGAAAGTAGCTTGCGTTCCCTTGCCGGCGCCGGGTGCGCCCAACAGAATCAACTTCATGAATAGTCCTCGGGTTTGTCTACGAAAATTCTTGTTATCGGCCTGGGTGTTGGCCGTTGTCTAATAGCGGAAAATTACTCGCTATTTCATACACGGTCAAACAGTTTGCGCATCCGCTCGGCATCTTCGGGCGTATCGACGCCGGGTGCCGGCGCCGCATCGATCAGCGCGACGCTGATCCGGTAACCGTGCCACAAGGCGCGCAATTGTTCGAGCGATTCGAAATGCTCGGTGGGTGCTACGGTCAGCCCGGAAAAAGCTTTTAAAAAACTCGCCCGATAGGCGTACAGGCCGACATGGCGATAGGCCGGAAAATCGGCCGGCAGGGTTTCACCGCCGGCTTCCCGGGCAAAATGATCGCGGGCGTAGGGAATCGGCGCCCGGGAAAAATAGGCGGCATCGCCATCGGCCCGGCAGACGACCTTGACGACGTTGGGATTGAAGAAGTCGGCGGCGTCGGTAATCGGGTGCGCAACGGTCGCGATGTCGGCACCGCTGACCGCCAGCTGGCGGGCGGTTTGCAGAATGACCTCAGGCTCGATCAGCGGTTCGTCACCCTGCACATTGACGATGATCGTATCGTCGCGCCAGCCACGCTGCTCGACCACTTCGGCCAGACGGTCAGTGCCGGTCGGATGGTCGCTGCGCGTCATCAGAGCGGCCACCTCGTGCGCCTCGGCGGCGGCACGGACTTCCGGGTGATCGGTCGCCACCCAGATTTCCTCGGCCCCCGACAGCCGCGCCCGCTCGGCCACCCGGACGACCATCGGCTTGCCGCCAAGATCGAGCAGTGGCTTGGCCGGCAGCCGGGTCGACGCGTAGCGGGCCGGGATGACGACCTTGAAGGCAAGGCCGGGCATTACTGCTCGTCTGCCGACAGTTGGCGCGCCTCGTCCTCAAGCATGACCGGAATGTCGTCGCGAATCGGGAAAGCCAGCTTGCATGGCTTGCAGACCAGTTCCTTGTCGGTCTTGCGGTGTTCGAGATTGCCCTTGCAAATCGGGCAGACGAGAATATCAAGCAGCCTGGCGTCCACGGAGTTTCTCCAAAATCAGTTCAATGAAGGCCGGCGACAGCTCGGCCTCGACGGGCAAAACCCAGGTTTCCCCCGCCGTCAGACCGGCGCATTTTACTGCATCCTTCTCGGTCATCAGCAGGATGCCGTCGGCCGCAAAGGCCAGATCGCTCGCCGTGTAGCGGTGATGATCGGGAAATGGTCGCGTTTCGCAATCCAGACCGAGCGATTCCAGCGTCCGAAAAAAACGCTCGGGGTGCCCGATGCCAGCCAGCGCGTAGAGTCGGCCGCGCCCTTGCAGCGCCAGCGCTGCGCAGGTTTGTTGCGGGTCATCCAGACGAAAAAAGGAGCCGGGCTGCAGTCGCATCTCGAAGGCCGGCGCCGCAGCCGGCAAGGCAGTTTTTTTCAAATTTTGGCAAATAATGGCATCGACCGTAGCATTTCGCGCCAGCGACTCGCGCAAGGGGCCAACCGGCAGGCGCCAGCCATTGCCGGCACCGCGCCCATCGAAGACGACCAGTTCGACATCGCGAGCCAGGGCGTAATGCTGCAAACCGTCGTCACAGAGGATGACATCGACTTCCGGATGGGCGGCCAACAGCGCCTCGCCGGCGGCGACACGCTGACGGCCGACCCAGACCGGCACGCCGGTGCGCCGGGCAAGCAACAGGGGTTCGTCGCCGACCTCGGCCGGCCGGGCATCGACGGTGACCGGCCTAACCTGGTCGCCGTTGCGGCCGTAACCGCGACTGACGATGCCCGGGTGCCAGCCGCGCTGGCGTAGCTCGCCGGCCAGCCACAGGGTCAGCGGCGTCTTGCCGGCGCCGCCGACGATGATATTGCCGACCACAATGACCGGCACTGGCAGGCGCTTTGGCCTGGCCAACAACCGATTGAGCGCGCTGAGCAAGACATAAAACCCGGCCAGCGGCAGCAAAAGCCACAACGCCGGCGTCAGCCGGCGTTGTTCGAACCACTGTCGCTGCAGCCAGCGAGAGAACATCAACGATTCTGGGTGGCGAAGGAAATGTGCGGGTAACCGGCCGTCTGCGCCGCCTGCATGACATCGACCACGCTCTGATGCGTCGCCTTGGCGTCGGCGTTGATGACGATCAGCGGGTCTTCCTTGCCGCCGGCCGCCCGGCGCAGGCCTTCGGCGATACTCTTGACGTCAGTGGCGGTCAGCGGCGACTTGTTGACCAGCACCTGGCCGGCCGCCGTCACCGCGACATTGACCTCGTTGGGCTGCTCGGCCTGCTTGCTGGCATCGGCCGTCGGCAGGTTGATCTCCAGCCCCGAAAACTTGGCGTAGGTGGTGGTCAGCATCAGAAAGATGATGATGACCAGCAACACGTCGATCATCGGAATCAGGTTGATTTCCGGTTCTTCCTGGCTGCGTCCGCGCTGGAAATTCATTGCTTAGGTCCGTTCGCCGTGCATGTATTCGACCAGACGGACGGCCTGTTGCTCCATCTCGACGACGAAGCCATCGACCTGGGCGCGGAAATGACGCCAGAAGATCATGCTGGGAATGGCGATGAAAATACCGAAACCGGTGTTGTACAGCGCGATGGAAATGCCGTGGGCCAGCTGCATCGGGTTGGCGCCGCTGGTCGGCGATTGCGAGCCGAAAATCTCGATCATCCCGACCACTGTGCCGAACAGGCCCATCAGCGGACTGATCGAAGCGATGGTACCGAGCGTCGTCAGATAGCGGCTCAGTTCGTGAGCCACGGCCGAGCCAGCCTCCTCGATCGACTCCTTCATGATCTCGCGCGAAGAATTGACGTTGCGCAGGCCGGCCGACAGCACGCGACCGAGCGGCGAATGGCGCTCCAGCTCTTCGAGCAGCTTGTCGTTGTTGGCGCCGCGCTTGAACTCGCCAACGGCGCGCTGCAGCAGGCCGGCCGGAACCACCTTGGAATGGCGCAGGGCAACCAGGCGCTCGATAATCAGCGCCACCGAAATAACCGAAGCCAGCAACAACGGCCAGATGGGCCAACCGGCCGCCTTAACAATTTCGAACACGGGAGAGTCCTTGGTGGAAAAATCAGCCTGCAATTCTGCCCTGCCCCCCGCCCCAGAGCAAGTGACGAAATGTCGCGGCTGGCGCGGCTTATCCCCAAAAGCTGTGGATAAGTCTGTGAATCAGTTGTCATCAACAACGCTAAACCCTACTCAGCAAAGGATTTTTCCTGCTCTGCCACAAAACAAGGCATACAATTTTATTGTATAAAAATCAATGAATTAACAAATGTGCCGAGTGTCAACACCGGGCATGGCATTTCCCACTCGCGTTACAATTCCGGCATGCCCAATCCGACCCCGCCTGTCAGCAATTCCGTCCTCAGTGTCTCTGGCCTCAACCGCCTGGTCCGCGACTGCCTGGAATCGGCCTTCCCGCTGACCTGGGTCGGCGGCGAAATCTCCAACCTGACTTACGCCGCCTCCGGCCATGTTTATTTCTCGCTGAAGGACAGCAACGCCCAGGTGCGTTGCGTGATGTGGCGCAGCCGCGCCCAACTGCTCGGCTGGCGGCTGGAGAACGGCCAGCAGATCGAGGCCCGGGCGCTGGTTTCGTTTTACGAGCCGCGCGGCGAATTCCAGCTCAATGTCGAAGCCATCCGCCGGGCCGGCCAGGGCGACCTGTTCGAACGCTTTCTGCGCCTGAAGGCCCAGCTGGAACAGGAAGGCCTGTTTGCCGCCGAACGCAAGAAGCCCCTGCCCGCCTTTCCGCGCCGCATCGCCATCGTCACCAGCCTGCAGGCCGCCGCCCTGCGCGATGTGCTGACCACATTGCACCGGCGGGCGCCGCATCTGCGCGTCACGCTCTTCCCGACGCTCGTTCAGGGCGAAGGCGCCGCCGCCAAAATTGCCGAGGCCATCGGCCAGGCCGCCGCCGGCGATTGCGAGGCAATCATTCTGTGCCGGGGCGGCGGCAGCATCGAAGACCTCTGGGCCTTCAACGAGGAGGCCGTCGCCCGTGCCATCGCCGCCTCGGCCATTCCGGTCATCGCCGGCATTGGCCATGAAACCGACTTCACCATCGCCGACTTCGCCGCCGACCTGCGCGCGCCGACGCCGACCGCCGCCGCCGAACTGGTCAGCCCCGACCGCGCCGGCCTGCTGGCCCGGCTCGACAGCCTGCACGACCAGCTGCAACGCCGCCTCGAACGCGGCCTGGCCGACCGCGCGCAACGCCTGGACTGGCTGTCCGCCCGCCTGATCCATCCGGCCGAACGCCTGCACCGGCGCCGCCAGGAGACCGAAGCACTGGGTGCCCGTCTGCAACGCGCCCAGCGTAGTCAGCTTGAACGATTCCGCCTGCAGCTCGGCGCCCTCGGCCAGCGCCAGGCCACGGCCCGGCCGCGTCTTGACCAGCTGGCCGACCGGCTCGCGCATCTGCATTACCGACTGGATCAACGAACGCGTTGGGGACTTTCGCAACATTCCGGGAAACTAAATGCGCTGAACAGCAGTCTGAAGCAACTTGATCCGCACGCAGTCCTGACTCGCGGCTATGCGCTTGCCATCGGCCCCGACGGCCGGGCCATCCGCGATGCCGCCGCGCTCACGCCCGGCGACACCCTGCACCTGAGCTTTGCCCGCGGCGCGGCCACGGCCCGGGTCCAGCAGGTTGTCGCCTCGCCGGAAGCTGACTAGAATTTTTGTTTCACCCCTTTAATACAACGGAGAATATAAATGGAACATCAACTGCCCCAACTGCCGTACGCCAAGGATGCGCTGGTCCCGCACATGTCGGCCGAGACCTTCGACTACCACTACAGCAAGCACCACAATGCCTACGTGGTTAACCTGAACAACCTGATCAAGGGCACCGAATACGAAGCCCTCGACCTCGAAGCCATCGTCAAGAAGGCCCCGGCCGGCGGCATCTACAACAACGCCGCCCAGGTCTGGAACCACA
>CAIXSK010000362.1 GCA_903922075.1 uncultured beta proteobacterium
AGTTCGGCGAGCAGCGCCGACTGGTTGGAACGCTCGATGGCGCCGGACGACGGCACGACCCAGGCCAGCACCTCGCCCTTCTTCACCTTGCTGCCGGCGGCCGGCAGGCCATGCGGCCCGGCCGTCTCGATGCGGCCGGGAATCATCGCCTGGACGCGCCCGCCCAAATGCGGGTCCATGATCACCCGACCGGCCAGTTCCAGGCTTTTCGGCAGATCGGCCTCGGCCGTCCGTTCGGTCAGCACGCCCATGCCGCGCTGGGCCGATTTGGGCAGGAAGACGCTGCCGTCGGGCAGGCGTTGCGGCGCGTTGCCGAGGGCCACCGGCGGCTTTTTCTCATCGTGATCGTGGCCTTCGTGGGCGGCCAGCGGCAGGCTCAGGCCGGCCAGCAGCAGGCTCAACAGATAAATGCGCTTCATGCCCGGCCTCCCTTCTGCCCACGGCGCCGGAGCAGCAGGGCGACCAGTCCGCCGAGCAGGGCCAGCCCACCGAGGATGCCGCCGATCCCGGCCGAACCCGCCGCCGCGGCGGGCGGCGCGTGCACATCGAAATCGGCGGTCAGCAGATCGCTGTCGGCGCCAGCGACCAGCGTCATCGCCAGCGGGTATTCGCCCGGCTGGCGCAGCGGTTTCAGCCATTCGGCGTCGGCGATCAGGTAGTCGCCGCGTTCGGCGCGGAAAGCCGCCTTGGCCGACTTGCCGCCGGTTTCGACTTCCAGCGTCGCGCCGAGCACCGGCGCATTGCTGTCGGCCCGGTCGATGTAGAAGACAAAACCTTCATCTTCCAACCGGCCGACCACCTCGAAGGCCTCGCTCTCCGCCACCGCCACTGGAATCGGCGCCGGAACGTCAGCAGCGAGCGCCACCGGACCCGCCAGCGCAAATGCTACGGTCAGCCCGAAAAAATGCCCAAAATTGAAATTCATCTGATTCACTCCGGCAGCAGGCCAAGACTCTGGCGCAATTGCGATATACCCAGGGCCAGCGCGATGCGCGCCCGGCCCAGCGCCCGTTCCGCCTCGAAGGCCTCGCTGTCGACGCGCAGTCGCGTCGGCAGGTCGCTTTCGCCGAGGCGAAAGGATTTGTCGTAGAAACCGCGGTTTTCCCGGGCCAGTGTCGCCCGCTGCTCGGCCGCCGCCAGTTGCTGGCGGGCCGCTGCGACCTGCAGTCGCCCCGCTGCCGCCTCCCGGGACAAGCGCTCGCGTTCGCGCTCAAGTTCGACGCCGGCCTCGATCGCCTCGGCATTGGCCGTCGCCACCCGGGCATCCTGGCGCGGCCCGGCGGCAAACGGAATGCGCAGGGCCAGCGCCCAGGTCTGCTCGTTCGGCTCGCCATAGGCGGCGCGATCGGTCCGCGTCGACAGCATCAGTTCCGGGTTGGCCCGGCCCTGCGCCCGGGCCAGATCGACCTGGCGCCGGGCCACCTCACCCTGTGCCGCCAGTTGGCGCAGGGCCGGATGCCCGGTCGGCGCCGCGCCCGGCTCCGGCTCGGCCTCCACCTCGACATCGGCCACCGGCCGGCCGCTCAGGCTTTCCAGCCGATGGCGCAAGCCGAGTTCGGCGGATTGGGCTTCGGCCTGCAGGGACAGACCCTGCGCCAGCGCCCCGGCGGCCTGGTTGAGATCGGCCCGCGACAGGTCGCCGGCGGCAAAACGGCGGGCGACGTCGTCACGCAGACGGGTCGCCGCGGCTACCCGCTCACCGGCTAGCGCCACCTCGTTGCGGGCGCTCTGCCAGCTCCACCACGTCTCGCGCAGCAACTGGGCGAGGCGCAGGCGCAAGGCCTCGCTACGGCCGGCCACCGACTCGGCCTCGGCGTCGGCCAGCGCCTGGCTGCCGCTGCGTTCGCCAGGCAGCCAGAGCGGCAGGACGAGGCCGATTTCATTTTCCCGGGCGCCGTTGCGGCGATTGAAACGGTCGCTGCGGGTGCCAATTTCCAGGCTGGGCGGCGCTGCCGTCCACGCCCCGGCCGCGGCACGCTGGGCGGCAACCGCCCGCTCGCGTTCGTCGAGGGCGGCGGCGGCCGGCTGGCGCTGCCAGGCCTCGGCAAAAACACGGGCGAGCGCCGTTTCGCCATGGGCCGAAGCCGTGGTGAACAGGCTGATCATCAAAATGGGCGCGAGGCCGAAAACGGTTCGCATAGGGTTTTCCTCCGGTTGCTGGATGCATCAACCGGCGGCGTGCCGCAGTCACCCGCGTAGCGACGCGGGTCTGGCAGTGAATCGGGGACGAGGCAGGCCGCCGCGGATCAGGCGGCGAGCCGGGGCGGGCGTTCGAGCCCTTCTGGAATGCGCGAGGAAAAGCGCCGTTGCGGGGCATCGACCGTCGCATTGCCGCCATCGGGCACCGGCAGTTGCAGGCCGGTCGCCAGTCCGCCCGGCATGTGGCCGAGGACGTGGCCCGGACAACAATGATGCTGCGCATCGTCGCAGACCGCCTGGGCGTGGTCGGCATGCACGGGACCATCATCGACGTGGGCGTCATGGCCGTGTTCGTGACCATGATCGTCGGCCAGCGCCGCCGGATGCTCGTGCGCCGCCATGCCGCCGGCCGATTCCCAACCGAAGCTCGGCGAGAAGACAGTCAGCAACATGACCATAATCAACAGGCGGGAGACGAGTCGTGTCAGCATCGGAATTCAAAGATAACGTGGACAAACTATACAATCACGGACCCCGCGTGAGAATAGCCCCGCGCAAATAGTCATCGAAACCAGACCACACATGCAATTCGAACTCCTCAAGACCGACGGCGCCGCCCGCCGCGGCACGCTGACCCTGGCCCACGGCGTCGTCCAGACGCCGGTTTTCATGCCGGTCGGCACCTACGGCACGGTCAAGGCGATGACGCCGGCTTCGCTGCATGAGATCGGCGCCCAGATCTGCCTCGGCAATACCTTCCACCTCTGGCTGCGGCCGGGGCTGGACGTCGTCGCCGCCCACCACGGCCTGCACGATTTCATGAACTGGCAAAAGCCGATCCTGACCGATTCGGGCGGCTTCCAGGTCTTCTCGCTAGGCGCCCTGCGCAAGATCACCGAGGAAGGCGTCAAGTTCAGCTCGCCGCACGACGGCGCCAAGCTCTTCCTGTCGCCGGAAATCTCGATGCAAATCCAGAAGGTGCTGAATTCCGACATTGTGATGATCTTCGACGAATGCACGCCCTACCCGGCAACCCGCGACGAGGCGGCCAAGTCGATGCGGCTGAGCATGCGCTGGGCGCAGCGTTCGCGCGACGAACACAACAAGCTGGAAAACGGCAACGCGCTGTTCGGCATCGTCCAGGGCGGCATGTACGAAGACCTGCGCGACGAATCGCTGGCCGGGCTGGACCAGATCGGCTTCGACGGCATGGCGATCGGCGGCCTCTCGGTCGGCGAGCCGAAGGAGGACATGGCGCGCATTCTCGACCACGTCGCGCCGCGGATGCCGGCCCACAAGCCGCGCTACCTGATGGGCGTCGGCACGCCGGAAGACCTGGTTTTCGCGGTCAAGCGCGGCATCGACATGTTCGACTGCGTGATGCCGACGCGTAACGCGCGGAACGGCCACCTGTTCACCCGCTTCGGCGACGTCAAGATCAAGAACGCCCGCTACAAGACCGATACCGGCCCGCTCGATCCGTCGTGCAGCTGCTACACCTGCCGCGAATTCACCCGCAGCTACCTGCACCATCTCTTCCGCAACGGCGAGATCCTCGGCGGCATGCTGAACACCATCCACAATCTGCATTTCTATCAGGTCATCATGGCCGAGATGCGCGCCGCCATCGATTCGGGAAAACTGGACGAATGGTCAGCAAGCTTCGCCCGCGACCGTTCCGCGGGCCAGTGATAGAATCTTCCGTTTCGTATTTCAAGTAATCCGGAGTCACAACAATGATTAGTCTCGCCCACGCCCAAACCGCCGCCCCCGCGGCCGCCGACCCGACCGGCGGCTTCATGCAGCTGCTGCCGATGATCCTGATGTTCGTCGTGCTGTGGTTCCTGATGATCCGTCCGCAGATGAAGAAGGCCAAGGAACACAAGGCCCTGCTCGCCGCGCTGGCCAAGGGCGACGAAGTCGTCACCCAGGGCGGCATCGTCGGCAAGGTGGTCAAGGTCGGCGACAGCTACGTCACCGTCGAAATCGCCGAAGGCACCGAAGTTGTCGTGCAAAAGCCGTCGATCGGCCTGGTTCTGCCCAAGGGCACGCTGAAGTCGCTGTAATCACCCCCAAAAGGCGGCCTCAAGCCGCCTTTTTCGCTTTGAAGCCACCATGAATCGCTACCCACTCTGGAAGTACATCACCATCGCCATCGCGCTGGTGCTGGGCTTCGTCTACACCCTGCCCAATTTCTTCGGCGAGTCGCCGGCCGTGCAGGTCTCCAGCGCCAAGGCGACGATCAAGGTCGACGCCAAGACTCAGGCCCGCGTCGAGGAATCGCTGAAGGCCGCCGGCATCACGCACGATGGCATCCAGCTCGACTTCAACGGCGTCAAGACCCGCTTCAAGGATACCGACACCCAGTTGAAGGCCAAGGATGCGCTGGAAAAGGCCTTCAATCCGAACCCGGCCGACCCGCAGTACGTCGTCGCCCTGAACCTGCTGACCGCCTCGCCGCAGTGGCTGACTTCGCTGCACGCGCTGCCGATGTATCTCGGCCTCGACCTGCGCGGCGGCGTGCATTTCCTGCTGCAAGTCGACATGAAGGGCGCGCTGACCAAGCGCCTCGACTCGACCTCGGCCGACCTGCGCACCGTGATGCGCGACAAGAACCTGCGCCACGGCGGCGTCGGCCGCGAAGGCGACCGCATCGTCGTCCGCTTCCGCGATGCCGAAACCCGCGACAAGGCGCGCAACCTGATCACCGACAGCCAGCCCGACCTGCTCGTCGCCGATGCCGGCGATGCCGCCGAACCGAAGCTGATCGCCACGCTGAAGCCGGAAGCCCAGCAGAAGATCGGCGAATTCGCGCTCAAGCAGAACATCACCACGCTGCATAACCGGATCAACGAACTCGGCGTCGCCGAGCCGGTCATCCAGCAGCAGGGCGCCGACCGCATCGTCGTCCAGTTGCCCGGCGTGCAGGACACGGCCAAGGCCAAGGACATCCTCGGCCGCACGGCGACTCTCGAAATCCGCATGGTCGACGACTCGCCCGGCGCGCTGGAAGCGGCGCTGGCCGGCAACCCGCCGTTCGGCACCGAGGTCTACAACGAACGCGGCGGCCAGCCGCTGCTGGTCAAGAAGCAGGTCGTGCTGACCGGCGACCGCCTGACCGACGCCCAGCCCGGCTTCGACAACCAGACGCAGGAACCGGCCGTCCACCTGACGCTCGACTCGGCCGGCGCCCGCATTTTCCGCGACGTCACCCGCGAGAACGTCAACAAGCGCATGGCCATCCTGCTCATCGAAAAGGGCAAGGGTGAAGTGGTCACCGCGCCGGTCATCCGCGACGAAATCGGCGGCGGCCGCGTGCAGATTTCCGGCCGCATGACGACCATGGAAGCCAACGACACCGCGCTGCTGCTGCGTGCCGGCTCGCTGGCCGCGCCGATGGACATCATCGAGGAACGCACGATCGGCCCGTCGCTCGGCGCCGAGAACATCCGTAAAGGCTTCCAGTCCACGATGTGGGGCTTCGTCGCCATTGCCATCTTCATGATCCTCTACTACCAGGTATTCGGCGTCGTTTCGGTGCTGGCACTGGCCTCCAACCTGCTATTCCTGGTCGCTCTGCTGTCCCTGCTGCAGGCCACGCTGACCCTGCCCGGCATCGCCGCCATCGCGCTGACGCTAGGCATGGCCATCGACGCCAACGTGCTGATCAACGAACGGGTGCGCGAGGAACTGCGCGCCGGCATGCCGCCGCAGGCCGCCATCTCGGAAGGCTACGAACGCGCCTTCGGGACCATTCTCGACTCCAACATCACCACGCTGATCGCCGGCCTGGCCCTGCTCATCTTCGGCTCCGGCCCGGTGCGCGGCTTCGCCGTCGTCCATTGCCTGGGCATTTTGACCTCGATCTTCTCCTCGGTCGTCGTTTCGCGCGGCCTGGTCAACCTGATCTACGGCCGCCAGAAGAAACTGACCAAGGTCGCCATCGGCCAGCTCTGGAAACCGGGCAATGCCACGGTAACCGGCAAATAACAAGGAAAAACGAAAATGGAATTTTTCCGCATCAAAAAAGACATTCCGTTCATGCGCCATGCGCTGGCGTTCAATGTCATCTCCTTCGTCACCTTCCTGCTCGCCGTCTTCTTCCTGGTCACCAAGGGCCTGCACCTGTCGGTCGAATTCACCGGCGGCACGCTGATCGAGGTGAAGTACGAACAGTCGGCCGACCTTGAGAAGATCCGCGGCGCGCTGGGCAAGGCCGGCTTCACCGATTACTCGGTGCAGAACTTCGGCTCCTCGCAAGACGTGATGATCCGCCTGCCGCTGAAGGGCGACCAGAACACCAACCAGATCGGCGACGCCGTGATGGCGGCCCTGCAGGCCGACGCCCCGGGCGGGGCCAAGCAGCGCGTCGAGTTCGTCGGCCCGCAGGTCGGCAAGGAACTCGCCGAGAACGGCGCCATGGCGCTGCTGCTGGTCGTCATCGGCATCGTCATCTACCTCGCCTTCCGCTTCGAATGGCGCTTCTCGGTCTCGGCCATCATCGCCAACCTGCACGACGTGGTGATCATCCTCGGCTTCTTCGCCTTCTTCCAGTGGGAGTTCTCGCTGTCGGTGCTGGCCGCGGTGCTCGCCGTGCTTGGCTACTCGGTCAACGAATCGGTCGTCGTCTTCGACCGCGTCCGCGAAACCTTCAAGAAGGTGCGCGGCCTGACCACGCCGCAAGTGCTCGACCACGCCATCACCAGCACGATCAGCCGGACCATCATCACCCACGGCAGCACCCAGCTGATGGTCCTGTCGATGCTGATTTTCGGCGGCGAGACCCTGTACTACTTCTCCCTGGCCCTGACCATCGGCATCTGCTTCGGCATCTACTCCTCGGTCCTGGTCGCCAGCCCGCTGGTCATGTGGCTGGGCGTCTCGCGCGAACAGTTCATCAAGGCCAAGAAGGTCGTCGAAGGCGCCAACGAGGAAGGCGCTGTCGTTTAAGCGAATGCTACGGTAAGCCGGGAAAAAGCCGCCCAATTGAAATTGGCGGCTTTTTTATTTTGGGCGGCTGCTTCGTGTCCTCAGCGGTCTGTAGGGCGAACAACAAAATCCCACTCTTTGAACCCAAACTTATCGAAGAGTACGTAAGCCGATCCAAAAGCACCTATGCCCATTAAAGGCAGGCTTTGCACCCACACCATCGGCCCCATCGCGCCGAACTTAACAACGAACCAGACACCAAGTCCTGTGGCGGCCAGAAAAGCAACCAGAGCAAAAGCAACATGGCCTTTTCTCTCAATCAAACCACTTAGGGCCATACCAATCCCGGCTGATAGACATCCAACAACTAGTCGCCAATCAATTGGGTGTATTAGCGAGGACAAACCGACAACGGCGGCCAGGGCAAGACATGTAATCAGTGCATCGTTGCGCTTTGATTGAAGGCGCTCTGCAAGTGACTTTGAGTGTGGAGGGGTAACTCCGCTTAACGGCAGGGTTACGCCTGCATTCAAGCGATTGACAGCCTCTTCCCTTAAGGACTTTGCCGCCCGATGTATCGCTGCTTCAGTCAGTGGCACCTTATCCATATATTTCTTTGGCATGAAATCGGAATCAATTCTACATGCCATATGCGATTTCCGCTCGTTGCCAATTCCGAGCCAAGCCTAGATCAGTCAGCCAAAAAAACCGCCCCCGCCCATCACCAGCCCGGCGTCTCCACCGCATCCACTGGCGGCTCAGGCAACCATGCACCGCTGGCGCCGTAGACCGCCGCGCCGGCAATGATCACGGCGACGATCAAGGCCACCATGCCGCCGCCCCGGGCCGGCTCGCCGCTGGCGCCTTCCTTCCAGCCGGTCAGCATCGGTTTGATCAGGTCGTCCTTCTTGACGCGGCCGTGGAAGACGACGGCGCCGACGTGCAGGACGGCGAGGCCGATCAGCAGGTTGGAGAGCAGGTGGTGGAGGCCGCTCAGGCGGTCGCTGAGGGACTTGCCGATCAGCCCGTAGAGCGGGCCGGTGAAGGCGATGTCGTCGTTGGCGAACAGGCCGCTGGCGACTTGGGCGCTGAGCAGGAACAAAAGTGTGAACACGGACAGGCCGCCGAGCGGGTTGTGGCCCAGGCCGCGCCATTCGCCTTTCAGGTAGATCCTGATCCGGGCCGGCGTCGGCAGAAACTGGGCGAAGCGCGCGTAGGTCGAGCCGGCGAAGCCCCAGACGATACGGAAGGCGATCAGGCCGACGATGGCCAGCCCTATCTTACCGTGCAGGTCGATCAGCTTGCCGCCGATCTGCCCGCTAACGACGGCGGCGGCGACGGCCAGCACGAGCAGCCAGTGAAACAGGCGGGTGGGCAGATCCCAGAGGCGAATTCGTTGGCTGTTCATGGTCGGGTCTTGTCGTTTGCTCGGTAAAAAAACAGGCACCCGCGGGTGCCTGTGCCGGTGGTCGGAATTATCCTATTTCCTGGCCTTGCTGGTGTTGCCGGGCTGGCCGGCAAGCGCCGCGTTCAAACGGCAAATACGTGCTTGACGCGCAGGGCCGGCTGGCCGGACTCAACCGCCAGCAGGCGGGCGATGTTGGGGTGCTTGCCCGGATTGGCGCGCTCGTCCTCGGTGTGTTCGGCGAAGATTTCCAGGCCCTTCTTCGCGGCCTCGACGTTGATCGAGCCGTAGGTTTGCGCCAGATGGTTGTAGACGGCCAGCGAACCCTGGCTGCCCGCCTTGTTCTCGATGGTGGCGACGACGTTGCCGTCGGCGTCGAGCAAGTTGATGGCGGCCAGGTGGGAGATGCCCGGCAGTTTTTTCAGGTTTTCAGCAAAAGACATGGATGGGTCCTCGTCAAAAAGGACGGGCGCCTGAGGCGCCCGCCGGGATAATTTCAATTTTGGGCAAAATTTCGGGCCGACCCTGGGGCCAGCCGTTGTTTCTATGGTCGTAGCATTTGGCCCGGCGGCTTACTTCCAGTCGCGCTTGGCCTTGACCATGCCAATGATCAGGCCGGTGGTGAAGGTGGCGACCGGCACGGCAAAGGCAATCGCCTTGATGCCACGTTCGGCGCCGAACTGGTAAAGCAGCCAGAGCGCCGGCACCAGACCGAGAAAGAGGCCGATCGCCCCGCCCCGGATGCCGCCACGGATCACGTCGCGATCCGTGGTCTTGCGGTCGCCGGTGCAGTGCGGGCAGTAAATGGCGTCGGCCGGCACTTCTTGGCCGCATTGGCTGCATTTCATCAGGGGCCGCCGCTTAAATCCGCTTGGCCAGTTCGGCCGCCTTGCCGGTGTAATCCCACGGCGTCAGCTTGAGCAGTTCGGCCTTGGCGGCTTCCGGAATCTCCAGCGTGGACACGAAGGCCTGCATGCCGTCGCGCGAGACGCGGGTGCCGCGGGTCAGCTCCTTGAGCTTTTCGTAGGCGTTGGGCACGGCGTAGCGGCGCATCACGGTCTGGATCGGCTCGGCGAGCAGCTCCCAGTTGGCGTCGAGGTCGGCCTTCATCAGGTCGGCATTGACTTCCAGCTTGCCCAGGCCCTTCAGCAGCGAATCGTAGGCGAGCAGCGTGTAGCCGAGGCCAACGCCCATGTTGCGAAGCACGGTGGAGTCGGTCAGGTCGCGCTGCCAGCGCGAGATCGGCAGCTTTTCGGCCAGATGGCGCAATACGGCATTGGCCAGCCCCAGATTGCCTTCGGAGTTCTCAAAATCGATGGGATTGACCTTGTGCGGCATGGTCGACGAACCGATTTCGCCGGCTTTCAGCTTCTGCGTGAAGAAACCGAGCGAGATGTAACCCCAGACATCACGGTCGAAGTCCAGCAGAATCGAGTTGGCGCGCGCGAAAGCATCAACCAGCTCGGCCATGGCATCGTGCGGTTCGATCTGTATGGTGTAAGGATTGAACTCCAGTCCCAGTGACTCGACAAAGCGCTGGGCGAATTTTTCCCAATCGTAGTCCGAGTAAGCCGCCAAGTGGGCGTTGTAGTTACCGACCGCGCCG
>CAIXSK010000363.1 GCA_903922075.1 uncultured beta proteobacterium
CCACAGGCGATGGTGCAACCGAAGCAGGCGGCGTTGGTGATCAGGTGGGCCTTGCCGTCGGTCGGACGCTTTTCGTGCATGGCTTCGGCCGAGATCTTGCCAGCTTCCTCGAATTGCACGTCGCGGTGATTGCGGGTGGGCAGGGCGCCGATTTCGTTGATCACGTTCATCAGCACCTGGGTGCCGTACTTCGGCAGGCCCTGGCCGGTGACGGCGTTGTCCTTGAGCACCTGCTTGGCCGCATTGGCAGCCTTGAGGAAGGCCGGGAAGTCCTTGACGCCGGAAACGCCCTTGGTGCCGCGCAGGGCGACCGCCTTGAGGTTCTTGGAGCCCATCACGGCGCCGACGCCGGAACGGCCGGCGGCACGGTGCAGGTCATTGACGATGCAGGAGAAGAGCACTTGGTTTTCGCCCGAGCGGCCGATCGAGGAGACGCGGACCAGCGGGTCCTGCAGTTCGGCCTTGATGGTTTCCTCGGTGTGCCAGCAGGTCGTGCCCCACAGGTGGGCGGCGTCACGCAGTTCGGCCTTGTCGTTTTCGACGTAGAGATAGACCGGCTTCGGTGACTTGCCTTCGAAGATGATCATGTCCCAGCCGGCGAACTTCATCTCGGCGCCGAAGAAGCCGCCGGAGTTCGAGCAGGCGATGGCGTTGGTCAGCGGACCCTTGGTGATCACCGTGTAGCGGCCGCCGGTCGAGGCCATGGTGCCGGTCAGCGGACCGGTGGCCATGATCATCTTGTTTTCGGGCGACAGCGGGTCGACCTTCGGGTCGATTTCCTCGGTCAGGTACTTGGTGCCGAGGCCACGCGAGCCGAGGTATTCGTCGGCCCACTGCATGTTCAGGGGTTCGGGGGTGCAGGTACCGGCAGTCAGGTTGACCCGCAGAATTTTTCTGTTCCAGCTCATTTGTTGTCTCCTTAGGCTGCAGCGGCAGTGTTGGCCTTGGCGGCCCAGGCGCGCATGCGGTCCAGCCCGGTCCAGTCGGCGTCGATGTAGGTGATGGCGCCGGTCGGGCAGGCCTTGGCGCATTCGGGATCGCCACCGCAGAGGTCACACTTCTGGACCTTGCCGACGTCGGCCATGTAGTTGATCGTGCCGAACGGGCAGGAAATGGTGCATACCTTGCAGCCGACGCAGGTGGCTTCCTTGACGACCTTGGCACCGGTGGCCGGGTCGAGAACGATGGCGTCTACCGGGCAGGATTGCATGCACCAGGCTTCGCTGCACTGGGTGCAAGTGTAGGGAACCTTGCGCCCTTCGTGTTCAAAGTCGAAAACCTTGATGCGGGATTTGGACGGGTTGATGACGCCGGTGTGCTCGTAGGAGCAGGCCATCTCGCACTGCAGGCACCCGGTGCATTTGCCCGGATCGATGTGAAGTGACTTCTGCACGATACTTCCTCCAATGAATATGTTTTGCTGTTGCAAGGACAGCGACCCCGGGTCGCTTCTCCTCCTTTGCCACACCTGAAGATAGCGAGAACCGTACCTGCTTCATTCAATGCGGCCAAAGGCCTGTGTCCACACAATTCGCTGCAAAAATTGCGCTACTTTTGTGTTGATATGATGTGTTTAGAAAGCGAACAGCTGCTCCATTTTGTGGCACTTTTGGCGCTGCGTGAAATGCCGCCAAGGCTCTGCCTGTGATGAAAATGGCGCAAATACGTGCAAATGGCCGGTGTGGTGGCACCGTGGACAGATGGCGCTGACCAGACCGATCTTCGTCAGGTTATGACCTGCCGATTCACGAGTGGTTCTGGTGATTTGCCAGGTCAGGCCTTTTGTTGAATTCGCTTCGAGGTTTTCTTGACCGCGCCGTGGTTGATGTCGAAATGCACCATGAAATAGGTTTCGTCGAGCGGCGGCGTGCCTTCGATGCGCCATTCCCAGATTTCCTCACCCAGGTTGGCGAAAGTGACCTTGCTGCCAGGGGCGCCGAGCAAGCGGCGGATGTCGTCCTTGCTCATGCCCTCGCGCACCTTGGCGTAGTTGGCGTCGTTGAGTACCTGTTCGAGCCTGGTGACGACGTGGTCCTGGCCGAAGCTGATCATGTAGCAGTGGGTGCCGCTGGGTTGGCGGGAATATTCCCAGATTGCAGTGCCGTCGTCGTTCCAGTGGACGAAGCCGGGTTCACCCATGCGGGCGCGGACTTCGGCCTGGGTGGTCAGGCCGGGCTTGATCTCCGGCAGGTTGACGGCATCACAGGCGGGTAGCGCGGCGACCAGGGCGGTCGCGGCGGCGGTGATCCAGGCGGGCAGCTTCATCGGGATTTCCGTGCGGAGAGGACGACCCAGTTTACGCTTTTCAGCGCTTGCTTTCATAATATTGGCCTCTGCTAATTTTCGGATATGCCGATGGATCATCTCGACCCCGTTGCCGCCTACGTTTTCCTGCAGCGGGAGCCGCGTGCCCTGCTGGTCGACTGCCGTACCGAGGTCGAGCACATGTATGTCGGCCATCCGGTCGGCGCCGAGCATGTGGCCTGGCAGGAGGCGCCGGACTGGGAGATCGATCCGGCGTTTGCCGACAAGGTGAAGCGTCTGGTTAGCGGCGATCTCGGGCGGCCAGTGCTGCTCATCTGCCGCAGCGGTCATCGCTCGCTGTATGCCGGCGAGGTGCTGGAGGCGGCCGGCTTTTCGCGGGTGATCAATGTCCTCGAAGGTTTCGAGGGGCCGCTCGATGATGATTATCATCGCGGAACGCGCGGTGGCTGGCGTTTCCGGGGTTTACCGTGGCAACAAAGCTGAACGCCGCTGGAGATAGCTGGCCAGGGCGCCGAGGCTGACGAAGGCGGTCATCGCCAGTGCCAGTGACAGGGTCGAGCCCCAGACCAGCGGGGCGACGATGGCGGCGACAAAGCCGTTGAAGCCGGCCTGCAGGAATGTCTGGCAGGACGCGGCGAGGCCACGCTGGGCCGGGAAGGGGTCGAGGGCGAACAGGGTCAGGCTCGGTGTGGTCAGCGCCATGCCGAAGGTGTAGATGAAAATCGGGATGACGTTCCACGGCACACCGGGCGGCAGGGTCAGGTTGATGGTCACGTTGAGCAGGGCGGCGCTGCCCATCACGACGTAGCCGTAGGTGACGGCGGCTTCGGGCGTACGCTTGCCGGCGATTTTGCCGATGACCCATGAGCCGCTCATCAGGCCGCACATCGATGGCCCGAACAGCCAGAGAAAGGCGGTTTCCGGCAGGCCGAGGTGGTTCATCAGGAAGACCGGGGCCGACAGCACGTAGACGAAGAAGCCGCAGAAGTTGGTGGCCAGTCCGCCGCAGGCGTAGAGGAAGGCTGGCGTGGTCAGCACCTTGCGGTAGCTTGCTATCAGGTAGCGAGGCTTGAACGGCTGGCGTTTTTCCGGCGGCAGGGTTTCCGGCAGCAGTTTCCAGCAGGCCAGCCACAACGCCATGGTGGCCACGACCAGGAAGGCAAAAACCGCGCGCCAGCCCAGCCAGTCCTGCAATTGCCCGCCAACCAGCGGCGCGATGGCCGGCGCCAGGGCGAACATCATGGTGATCTGGGCCATCAGACGCTGGGCGGCGGCGCCATCGAACAGATCGCGGACGATGGCCCGGCTGATGACGATGCCGGCCCCGGCGGTCACCCCTTGCATGGCCCGCCAGAACCACAACTGGCCGATGCTGTTGGAAAGCGCACAACCGGCCGAGGCGCCGGCGAACAGGGCGAGGGCGACGAGGATGACGCGGCGCCGGCCGAAACGGTCGGATATCGCACCGTGCCACAGGGTCATCGCGGCGAAGGAGAGCAGGTAGGCGGACAGGGTCTGCTGGACCTCGATCGGTGTCGCGTTCAGCCGGCTACCGATTTCGTGGAAGGACGGCAGGTAGGTGTCGATGGAAAACGGGCCGAGCGACGACAGCGCCGCCAGCAGCAGCGCAATGCCCCGTGAACTGCGCGGGCTGCCGTCAGCCACGGGCGAAGCGCCGGTACTGGATGGCTTCGGCGACGTGGGCGGCGCCGATGGCGTCGCTGCCGGCCAGGTCGGCGATGGTCCGGGCGACTTTCAGGATGCGATGCCAGGCGCGGGCCGACAGGTCGAGTTGCGCGCTGGCCTGGTGCAGCAATTTGCTCCCGGCGGCGTCCGGCTGGCAGTTGGCGTCGACTTCCTGGGTGCTCAGGCGGGCGTTGGATTTTTGCTGGCGGGCCCGTTGCCGGCTGAGGGCGGCTTCGACCCGGGTGCGGACGGTGGCCGAGTTTTCACCGTCGGCCTGGCCGGCCAGCGCATCGGATGGCAAGGCCGGGACTTCGATGATCAGGTCGATGCGGTCGAGGAAGGGGCCGGACAGCTTGCTGCGGTAGCGGGCGACCTGGTCCGGCGTGCAGCGGCACTTGTCGTTGCTGTGGCCGTGAAAACCGCAAGGACAGGGATTCATTGCGGCGATCAACTGGAATTCGGCCGGGAATTCGGCGTGACGGGCGGCGCGGGCGATGTGGATGCGTCCGCTTTCAAGCGGCTCGCGCAGGGTTTCCAGCACTTTCCGGTCGAATTCCGGCAACTCGTCGAGAAACAGGATGCCTTGATGGGCCAGGCTGATTTCGCCGGGCCGCGGCGGATTGCCACCGCCGACCAGGGCGACCGCCGAGGCGGTGTGGTGGGGCTGGCGATAGGGGCGGCGGCCGAAGGCTTCTGGGACGAACTGGCCGACCAGCGACAGGACGGCGGCCGAAGCCTTGGCCGCTTCGCCCTGCAGCGGCGGCATGATGCCGGGCAGGCGGGCGGCGAGCATCGACTTTCCGGAACCGGGCGGGCCGACCATCAGCAAGGAGTGTTGCCCTGCAGCGGCAATTTCCAGCACCCGCTTGGCTTGGGTTTGCCCACGCACATCGGAAAGATTCTCGAATTTTGGCCAATTTTTCGGGCTGACCGTAGCATTTGCCGGCGGCAGAGCCTGGCGATCGGCCAGGTGGGCGCAGACGTCGAGCAGCGAGCGGGCGGCCAGGACGTGGGTCGAACCGGTCAGCGCCGCTTCCCGGGCGCTCTCCTCGGGCAGGATGAAAGCCTTGCCGGTGTCGCCGGTTTGCAGCGCCATGGCCAGTGCGCCGCGGATCGGGCGCAGTTCGCCGGACAGCGAGAGCTCACCGGCGAATTCGTAATCGGCCAGCGGCGGCGCCGGAATCTGGCCGCTGGCGGCAAGGATGCCGAGCGCGATCGGCAGGTCGAAGCGGCCGGATTCCTTGGGCAGATCGGCCGGCGCCAGGTTGACGGTGATCCGCTTGCTGGGGAAGTCGAAGCCGGAATTGACGATGGCGGCGCGGACGCGGTCGCGCGCCTCCTTGACTTCGGTATCCGGCAGACCGACCAGCGTGAAGCTGGGCAAGCCGCTGGCGAGGTGCGCCTCGACAATGACCGGCGGCGCGTTGAGGCCATCCAGCCCGCGGCTGTGTGCGATGGCCAGCGCCATGATAGCTGGCGCTTATTGGCCCGCGCGGGCCTTTTCCAGTGCGTCGACGCGCGCTTCCAGCGCCTGCAGTTTCTCGCGGGTACGGGCCAGGACCTGAGCCTGGACGTCGAATTCCTCGCGGGTGACCAGATCGAGTTTGGCGAAAACGCCGCTCATCATGGCCTTGGCATTTTTTTCGATGTCCTTGGCCGGCGAGTTGGCAAGCAGGGCGCTCATCTTGGCGCCGAATTCTTCAAGAATCTTGGGATCGAGCATGGGGGTTTCCTCCGTGGCCGGGCAGTTTAGCACAGCACTATTTCAACGCTTTTTCGATGCTTGCCCGCCTATGGTGCGTAACGATCTGTGACGGCACTACTATGGTGCGTAAAATTGTGGCATTACCTTTGGCGTAGCTTGTAAATCTTTGATTGCCATCAATAAAATCCACTGGCACGGGTTCTGCTATTGCTGTGCTGCACAAATTTCTTTTTTTATTCGAAACCATCGTAGGAGAGAAAACCATGAAGAAGTCCTTGATCGCCCTGGCCCTTGTCGGCGCCTTTGCTGCTCCGGTATTTGCTGAAGAAGCCGCCGCCCCGGCCAGCGAGCACACCCTGACCGGCAACCTCGGCCTGTTCTCCAGCTACCGTTTCCGCGGTATCGACCAGACCTTCGGCAAGCCGGCCCTGCAGGGTGGCTTCGATTACTCGCATGCCAGCGGTTTCTATGCCGGCAACTGGAACTCGAACGTGAATGGCGATAGCGCTGGCATGCCGCAAGCCAATCTCGAGATGGACTTCTATGGTGGCTACAAAACGAGCATTGGCGATTTCGGCATCGACGTCGGCGCAATCTATTACTACTACCCGGGTAGCCAGAGGGCTCTGATTGCTGCGAATCCAAAGACTGGTGAAACCAATAGTGTCGGTCACGTCCGCAACGGCGAACTGTATATTGGTGCTACCTGGAAATTCCTGTCCGTGAAGTACTTCCATGCTGTGTCGGATTATTTCTCGCAGCCTGGCACCAGTGGATCCGGCTATCTCGACGTTGCCGCTAGCTACGATCTCGGCAATGGCTGGGGCGTCAACGGCCACGTTGGTCACCTGTGGCTCAAGGACTATCACGCCGGTTCCGATGCTTCCCAGGGCGATTACACCGACTGGAAGTTGGGCGTGACGAAGGACATCAACGGTTTCGTCTTTGGTCTTGCCTACGTCGACACCAACGCCAAGGGTAGCTGCAGCGCCGGCACCCCGGGTTGGTATGGCATTTCCTACGGTGGCAAGTGCAAGGATCTGGGGCGTGCCACCGCTGTGCTGTCTGTTTCCAAGACCTTCTAATAACACTTGAACTTTCCCCCGTCGGTGCACCGGCCGGCGCCCGCGGGGGAAAACAAATCTCAACCTAAATGGGGAACTACTGATCATGAAATTCGTTACCGCCATCATCAAGCCGTTCAAGCTTGACGAAGTGCGTGAAGCGTTGTCCGCCATAGGCGTGCAGGGCA
Organism: uncultured beta proteobacterium; assembly: GCA_903922075.1. Classification (GTDB taxonomy): domain Bacteria; phylum Pseudomonadota; class Gammaproteobacteria; order Burkholderiales; family Rhodocyclaceae; genus Azonexus. The sequence goes on from CAIXSK010000363.1 coordinate 6,909, forward strand.
TCACGGTTACCGAAGTGAAGGGTTTCGGCCGGCAGAAGGGGCATACCGAGCTGTATCGGGGCGCCGAATATGTCGTCGATTTCCTGCCCAAGGTGAAGATCGAGGCGGCCGTCAAGGCCGAGCAGCTCGAACTGGTCATCGAAGCGATCGAAAAGTCGGCCAGCACCGGCAAGATCGGCGACGGCAAGGTTTTCGTCTTCGACCTCGAACAAGTCATTCGTATCCGGACCGGTGAAACCGGCACCGATGCCCTCTAAGGAGCGACACATGAAACGCGTATTCGCATTGCTAGCCCTGGTTGGCGCCGTTGCTTTCGGCGCTCCGGCCTGGGCCGAAGAAAAGGCCGCCGCGCCGGTTGCCGCTGCGGTTGAAGCAGCGCCGGCCGCCGCGCCTGCTGCCCCCGCCGCCACCGAGGCCGCCCCGGCTGCTGCTGCCCCGGCGCTCGTCGCCAACAAGGGCGACAACGCCTGGGTGATGGTCTGTGCCGCCCTGGTCATCCTGATGTCCATTCCTGGCCTGGCACTGTTCTACGGCGGCCTGGTCCGCACCAAGAACATGTTGTCGGTGCTGATGCAGGTGTTCGTCACCTTCTCGCTGATCACCGTGCTCTGGGTCGTCTATGGTTACTCCGCCGCCTTCACCGAGGGCAACGAGTTCTTCGGCGTGCTCGACAAGCTCTTCCTGAAGGGTGTGACGATCGAATCGGTTGGCGCCACCTTCTCCAAGGGCGTGGTCATCTCCGAGCTGGCCTTCGTGATCTTCCAGGGCGCCTTCGCGGCGATTACCTGCGGCCTGATCGTCGGCGCCTTCGCCGAACGTGCCAAGTTCTCCGCCGTGCTGGTCTTCATGGTCATCTGGTTCACGCTGTCCTACATCCCGCTGGCCCACATGGTCTGGTACTGGGCGGGTCCGGATGCCTACATCGACGCTGCCGCTGGTGAAGCTGCCGGCAAGACCGCTGGCTTCCTGTTCCAGAAGGGCGCCCTCGACTTCGCGGGCGGTACCGTGGTGCATATCAACGCCGCCATCGCCGGCCTGGTCGGTGCCTACATGATCGGCAAGCGTACCGGCCTGGGTAACGTTTCGATGGCCCCGCACTCCCTGACCTTCACGATGATCGGTGCTTCCCTGCTGTGGTTCGGCTGGTTCGGCTTCAACGCCGGTTCCGCCCTCGAAGCCTCCGGCGGTGCCGCTCTGGCCATGGTCAATACCTGGGTTGCTACTGCCTGTGCAGCACTGTCCTGGATGTTTGCCGAATGGATCCTGAAGGGTAAGCCCTCCATGCTGGGCGCTGCCTCCGGTGCCGTTGCCGGCCTGGTGGCGATTACCCCGGCAGCCGGCTTCGTCGGCGTCATGGGTGCCATCATCATCGGCCTGCTGGCTGGCGTGGTCTGCCTGTGGGGCGTCAATGGCCTGAAGAAGCTGCTCGGTGCCGATGACTCCCTCGACGTCTTCGGCGTCCATGGTGTCGGCGGCATCCTCGGTGCCATCCTGACCGGTGTCTTCGTCGATCCGGCCCTCGGCGGCACGGGCGTCTATGACTACGTCGCCAACGCTGTTGCCCCGTTCGACATGACCGCCCAGGTGATCGCCCAGCTGTGGGGCGTCGGTACCGTCGTCGTCTGGTCCGGTGTGGTTTCCCTGGTGGCCTACAAGCTGGTCGATATCGTGATCGGTCTGCGCGTGCCGGAAGAAGAAGAGCGTGAAGGTCTCGACCTCACCTCGCACGGCGAAACCGCCTACCACCACTAAGCAGTTTTGTAGTCTCTCTCCCTTCGGGCACCTACGGGTGCCCGTTTTTTTGCTAGGCTGGGAACATGAGAGTCGTTCAGTTATCCGATCTTCACCTGCGCGACGGGCTGCTCTACAGCGGCATCGATCCCTGGCGGGCGCTGGCCCTGGCGCTGGTGCGCATCGACCGCCTGCGGCCGCGGGCCGACGTGCTGTTGCTGAGCGGCGACCTGGCCGACGACGGCAACGCCGATACCTACCGGCGGCTGGCCGAGTTGCTGGCCCGGGGCTCGCGGATTCCGGCCCTGCTTCCTGGCAATCACGACGACCGGGCCGGCCTGTGGGCGGCCTTTCCGAACCAGGCGTGGCGCTCCGAGGATTTTCTCTGTCAGCGGATAGATCGCGGCGAGGTGACGCTGCTGTTGCTCGATACGCTGATTCCGGGCCGCGAGGACGGACGCTTCACCGCCGAGCATGTCGCCTGGCTGGATGCGATCTGCCCGCACGACCGTCGCGTCCTGCTCGCCATGCATCATCCGCCGTGTGCCGTGGGTATCCCGGGGATGGATTTGATGGGGTGTGGCGGCAGTGACCTGCTGGCGCGGTGGCTGACCCTCCAGCCCCAGTGCGATGTTGTCGAGGCGGTGCTGTGCGGCCATGTCCATCGCCACGTGACGCAAATGTTCGCCGGCCACCTGACCATGACCTGTCCATCGACGGTGCACCAGATCGCCCTGCAGGACGGTCCCCTGGCCTGGACGACTGAGCCGCCGGGTCTGCTCGTCCATGACCTGTGGCCGGGCCAGGCCCTGCGCACGCACGCCCTGCCGCTGGCGACGGCCGATGTGCACTGCTACGACGAGTATCTAGCGGATTAGCGGCAGCAGGGCGCGGAACTCGTCGGTTGCTGCCCGATGCAGCCATTCGAAGAGCACCATTTCGGTGGTGGCCACATGGATGCCGCCGGCCCGCATGCGCGCCACACCGGCATCGTGGTTTTCCGGGGTGCGGGACGAGGTGGCGTCGGCGGCCAGAAAGACCTCGAATCCGGCCTCGTGCAGGCCGAAGGCGGTCTGCAGCACGCAGACGTGGCATTCGATGCCGACCAGGACCACTTGCCGGCGCCCGGTGGCGCGCAGCAAATCCAGGACGTCGGGTTCGGCTGCGCAGGAAAAATGGGATTTTGCGAAAAAAATCGGGCTTACCCTGGGGGCAGCCGTTGTCTCTATGGTCGTAGCATTCCGGATTTCCGGAACAATCGGTCCGATGCTGGCGGCGCAATGCTCCGCGACGAAGGCCGGCACACCCAGCTGTTGCGCGCCCTGCAACAGGCGAACGCTGTTGCGGATGACCCGCTCACCTTCAAAAATCGCCGGCGCCAGTTTTTCCTGGAGGTCGACAACGAGTAACAATGAGGCGTCGCGCCGGATCAGCATGGTTCACGATCTCCTTGGCAAGCGGTGAAAAAGACAGCAGGCCGTTTCCGGGGATTGATTATGCCCCGCTCGGGGCGTCGCGGTAAATTATCGGAAGACGACGGTCTTGTTGCCGTGCACCAGCACCCGGTCTTCCAGGTGGTAGCGCAGGCCGCGGGCGAGCACGGTCTTCTCGATGTCCTTGCCGTAGCGGACCATGTCTTCCGGCGAATCGGAGTGGTCGATGCGGATCACGTCCTGCTCGATGATCGGGCCGGCATCGAGTTCGCTGGTCACGTAGTGGCAGGTCGCGCCGATCAGCTTGACGCCCCGCGTGTAGGCCTGGTGGTAGGGCTTGGCACCGGCGAAGCTGGGCAGGAAGCTGTGGTGGATATTGATGATCTTGCCGGCCAGCGCATCGCACAGTTCGGGCGACAGCACCTGCATGTAGCGGGCCAGGACCATCGAATCGCCGCGCACGTCGTCGAAAATGCGCTGGATTTCGGCGTAGGCGGCGGCCTTGTTGTCCGGCGTCACCGGCACGTGGTGGAAGGGGATGCCGTGCCACTCGACGAAACCGCGGAAGGTGTCGTGATTGGAAATGACGCACGGGATCTCGATGTCGAGCTCCTTGGCCTGCCAGCGCGCCAGCAGGTCGTAGAGGCAGTGTTCCTGCTTGGAAACGAGCACCACGACGCGTTTCTTGACCGCGCTGTCGTTGATCTGCCAGGTCATCGACAGCGGCTCCGCGACTTCGCTACGGAAGCGCTCGCGGAACTCGGCGAGCAGGAAAGGCAGCGAATCGGCCTTGATCTCGATGCGCATGAAATAGCGACTGGTCAGCACGTCCGAATGGAAGCTCGATTCTAGGATCCAGCCGCCGTTGCCGGCGATGAAACCGGCAACGCGGGCGATGATGCCCACCTGGTCCGGGCAGGAGGCGGAGAGCGTGTAGAAACGGTCGCTATGCATGGCGTTTAGTCGTTAGTTGCTAGCTATTAGTTGTTAGCGAAGGGGTTGCTAATTACTAATGACTACTGACTAGCAGCTAGAAACGCCTTGTCGATTTCCTTGCGCAGGTCGTCGTAGTTGAAGACGACCGGGAACTGCGGGAATTCGCGGATGACGTTTTCCGGCGGATGGAACAGGATGCCGCCGTGGGCTTCGCCGAGCATTGCCGTGTCGTTGTACGAGTCGCCGGCGGCGACGATCTGGAAGTTCAGTTCCTTGAAGCGCTTGACCGCCTCGCGCTTCTGGTCCGGCATGCGCAGGTGGTAATCGACCAGCATGCCCTCGGCGTCGTCTTCCAGCGAATGGCAGAACAGCGTCGGCCAGCCGAGCTGGCGCATCAGCGGGTGGGCGAATTCGTAGAAGGTGTCGGACAGGATGATCACCTGGTAATCCTCGCGCAGCTGGTCGAGGAAGGCGCGGGCGCCGGGCATCGGGCCCATTTCGCCGATCACCTTCTGGATGTCCGGCAGGCCGAGCTTGTGCTGGCGCAGGATGTCCAGGCGGTAGCTCATCAGCTTGTCGTAATCCGGCTCGTCGCGGGTAGTCCGCATCAGCTCGGGAATGCCCGTGCGCTTGGAGAATTCGATCCAGATTTCGGGGACGAGGACCCCTTCGAGGTCTAGGCAGACGATTTGCACGGTGGGCTCCAGCGGCGGGTTCGGAAAAACCGCAATTTTACCTTATGAGTTTTTGATTTCGGCCTGTTTTGGCGGCCGACCGTAGGCTTTGCGATCAGACCGTGCCATTGCCGGCGATTTGCATATAGCATTGCGCTCCGGTTGGCCTCGCCACGATCTGGTGGAGGCTTGAAATCAGCAATTCCTGGGGGGTTAAATTGCGACGTATTAATTTGTGTGTGTTGGGGCTTGTTTTCGCGCTGGGCGGGGGAAGCGTTCAGGCGGCCGATATCGTTATCGGGCAGGCGGCGCCGCTGAGCGGCACGCTGGCCAGTACCGGCAAGGAGATGGTCCTCGGGGCGAAAGTCTACTTCGATTCGATCAACGCCCAGGGCGGTATCGGCGGTCGGCGCATCAACCATGTCGTCAAGGATGACGGCTACAAGACCGAGGAAACCGTTCGCCTGACCAAGGAACTGATCGAGAAGGACAAGGCCGTCGGGCTGATCGGCTATGCCGGCACCGGCAACATCGCCGAACTGCTTAAGCAGGGCGTGCTGGCCGCCGGCAATGTACCCCTGGTGGGGCCCTATACCGGCGGCGAGCCGTTGCGTAAACCGTACAACCCGTACATCTTCCACATCCGCGCCGGCTATGCCGACGAAGCAGAACGGATGGTCGACCAGTTCACCGGCGTTGGCCTGAACCGGGTTGCCGTGTTCTACCAGAACGATGCCTTCGGCCTGGCCGGCCTGGCCGGGGTCGAAGCCGCGCTGGCCAAGCGCAACCTGAAACTGGCGGCGCAGGGCAGCTACGAAAAGGGCAGCGAAGACGTGGCCAAGGCCGTGGCCAGCATCAATAAAGGGGCGCCACAGGCCGTCGTGATGATCGCCGTGATGCGCCCGGCCGCCGCCTTCGTCCGGGAATATCGCCGGCAGGACGGTGCGGCGCAGATTTTCAGCATTTCGGTGATCAACGGGCCTGATTTGTTCACGCTGGCCGGCGGCAATGTCGCCCGCGGGGTCGGCATCACCCAGGTCGTGCCGTCGCCGGTGCGCGGGACGCAGAAAGTGGTGGTCGAATACCGCGAGGCGCTGCGCAAATACGCCCCGCAGGCGCAACCCAGCTACACCAGTTTCGAGGAATACCTGGGCGCCAAGGTGCTGGTCGAAGGCCTGAAGCGGATCAAGGGCGAAATTTCCCCCGAGGCGCTGCTCAAGGCGCTGGAAACCGTCGATACCGACCTCGGCGGCTTCAAGGTGCGTTTTTCGCCCAACAACCGGATCGGTTCGAGTTTCATCGACGTGACCCTGCTGCGCGGCGACGGGCAGTTGAGCAACTGATCCTGTGGCGTCATCCGGCCGACGGCCGGGTGACGCCGCCTCCGGCCTTAATCGATGGCCGGCAGCGCTTCCAGTGCTTCGTGCACTTCCAGCCAGCGCATTTCCGCGGCGTCGATCTGCTCGCCGAGCAGGCCGGCCTGCTTGTGCATTTCTTCGCTTTTCACCCGGTCGACCGTGGCGTAGAAATCCGGGTCGGCAAATTGGGTGTCCAGCCCGGCCTTTTCCTCGTTCCACCGGGCCAGCTGTTTTTCCAGTTGTTCGATTTCCTTGACCAGCGGCCGGCGCTGGGCGAGCAGGGCCTGCCGGTTGGCCTTGGCCTCGGCGCGCTGGTTGAGGCGTTCGCTCTTTTCGGCAGCGACCTCCGGCTCCGGTGCCTTTTCGGCATTGCGCTGGGCGGCCAGCCAGGCGGCGTAGTCGTCGAGGTCGCCGTCGAAGTCGGTGACCTTGCCGTCGGCGACCAGCAGCAGTTCGTCGGCGCAGGTGCGCAGCAGGTGGCGGTCGTGCGAGACGACGACCATGCCGCCCTCGTAGTCCTGCAGCGCGAAGGTCAGCGCCTCGCGCATTTCGAGGTCGAGGTGGTTGGTCGGCTCGTCGAGCAGCAGCAGATTGGGCTTAGTGCGGATCAACAGGGCCAGCGCCAGCCGCGATTTCTCGCCGCCGGAGAAGGGTTCGACGGCGCGCGTCGCCATCTCGCCGCGGAAGTCGAAGCCGCCGAGGTAGTCGCGCAGTTCCTGTTCCGGCGTCGTCGGTTCGAGGCGGGCCATGTGCTGTAGCGGCGATTCGTCGGGGCGCAGCTGTTCGAGCTGGTGCTGGGCGAAGTAGCCGATGTTCAGCGCCTTGGCTTCCTTGCGCTCGCCGCCCTGCTGGGTGTTTTGCAAAGTCAGGGCGCCGGCCAGCAGCTTGACCAGCGTCGACTTGCCGGCGCCGTTGCGGCCGAGCAGGCCGATGCGGCAGCCCGGGCGCAGGGTCAGCGTGATGTTTTGCAAAATGCTACGGTCGGCATAGCCGGCGGCGGCTTTTTCGATAGTCAGCAGCGGGTCGGGCAGGGCGCTCGGTTGGCGGAAACTGAAATGGAAGGGCGAATCGACGTGGGCGGCGGCGACGATTTCCATCCGCTCCAGCATCTTGACCCGGCTTTGCGCCTGCCGGGCCTTGGTCGCCTTGGCCTTGAAGCGCTCGACGAAGCGGCTGAGGTGGGCGATTTCGCGCTGCTGCGCTTCGTAGCTCGACTGCTGGGTGGCCAGCCGGGCGGCGCGGGCGCGTTCGTAGTCGGAATAGCCGCCGCTGGTCAGCGACAGGCGCTGGAGGTCGATGGCCAGGATCTGGCCGACCACGGCGTCGAGGAAGTCGCGGTCGTGCGAAATCAGCAGCAGCGTCCCCGGCGTGTTCTTCAGCCACTGTTCCAGCCAGAGCACGGCGTCGAGGTCGAGGTGGTTGGTCGGCTCGTCGAGGAGCAGCAGGTCGGCGCGGCAGGACAGGGCGCGGGCGAGATTGAGCCGGACCCGCCAGCCGCCGGAGAATTCGGCCACCGAGCGGGTGAAGTCGGCGTCCTTGAAGCCGAGGCCGTGCAGGACCTCGGCCACCCGCGCCTTGGCCGAATAGCCGCCGATTTCGCCGTAGCGGGCGTGCAGGTGGCCGATTGCCTCGCCGTCGCCCTTGGCTTCCGCCGCGGCCAGCTCGCGCTCGATACGGCGCAATTCGACGTCGCCATCGAGCACGAAATCGAGGGCGCTGTCGGGCAGGGCCGGGGTTTCCTGGGCGACGCGGGCGATCTGCCAGCTGGCCGGCAGTTCGACGTCGCCGGATTCGGCGTGCAGCTCGTTGGAAAGCAGGGCGAACAGGCTGGACTTGCCGCAGCCGTTGGCGCCGACGACGCCGACTTTCCAGCCGGCATGCAGTTGAACGGAGGCGTCGACGACCAGCGGACGGCCGGCGCGGGCGAAGGTGACTTGGCGGAGGGCGATCATGAGGGGGTGAATTATAGCGGCCGGCGAAAATGACCGGTGGGCGACAAATGCTACGGTCGGCCCGAAAAAATGGCCAAAATCACAATTTTTACAAACGTTTACCGACGTTTGTTGGGAAATTGGCTACGCTTCGGAAACGCCTGCTAGAATTCCCGAATGATCAAGCAGATTCGCTCCGAACAGCTCAAGCCGGGCATGTACATCCACGACCTCAATTGTGGCTGGCTCGATCATCCCTTCGTCTCCAACACCTTTGCCGTACGCGACCAGGCAACGGTGGACAAGATCATCAGCCTAGGCATCCGCGAGCTCTACATCGACACCCTCAAGGGCGCCGATGTCTGGGAAGCCCGGCCGCAGTCCGAGGTCAATGCCGAGCTTGAAAGGCGCCTGCAGGAAATTGCCCAGAAGCGCGCCGAAAAGCCGGTCGTCGTCGAACTGAAGGACGAAGCGGCGCGCGCCAGACGCCTGCATACCGAAGCCAACAAGATGGCCCGGCTGGTCCTCGACGACATCCGGCTCGGCCAGAAAATTCAGATCGACCGCGTCGAGCCGCTGGTCGAC
>CAIXSK010000364.1 GCA_903922075.1 uncultured beta proteobacterium
CCACGCGCCGGAGCACATGGCGCTTTACTGCGCCGAACTCGGCGTGTTAATTTCGGGCGACATGCTTTTGCCGAGAATTTCCACCAATATCAGCGTTTTTGCAGCGACGCCCGAGGCAGACGCGCTGCGCTGGTATCTGGATTCGCTGGACGACATGGCGCGGGAATTGCCGGAATCGACACTCGTGTTGCCCTCGCACGGGTTGCCCTTTACGGGGGTGCAGGAGAGGGTTCAGGCTTTGCAGGCGCATCACGAAGAGCGTCTGCAGGTACTGGAAAATAGCTGTGAACAAGCGCCACAGAGCGCAGCCGGGTTACTCGATGTGCTTTTCAATCGAGCGCTCGATACACACCAAACCATGTTCGCGATGGGCGAGGCGATTGCTCATCTGAACTATCTAGAAAAAGCTGGTCGGCTATCGCGCAACCGGGGCGCCGACGGTGTGATTCGCTATTCGCGGTTGAAGCAATAATCCGCCACGTACTGACAGAGGGAGTTTCAAGATGTCGCAGCAAACCGAAAATCAGGCCATGAACCTGCCGAATCCGGCCGATATGGCCAAGACCTACGCCGAAGTCGCGCAGCGCGCTTCGCGAGTGATTACTCACTTCATGGAAAAGAAGGCCAAGGAAGGCGTCGATGCGCCGTCCGACGAACTGGGCGTGGCCAAGGCCTTCATGGACCTGTCTTCCCGGCTGATGGCCAATCCGTACAAGATGGCCCAGACCCAGATGAACATGATGTGGGACTACTTCTCGCTGTGGCAGAACACCAGCATGAAGATGATGGGAATGCCGGTGCACTCGCCGGTTGCCGCGCCGAAGAAGGGCGACAACCGCTTCAAGGACGAGGAGTGGGAACAGCATTTCCTGTTCGACTTCGTCAAGCAGTCCTACCTGATCACCGCCCGCCACCTGCATGACACCGTCGCCGGCACCGAGGGCCTCGACGAAGCGACGCAGCAGAAGGTCAATTTCTTCACCCGCCAGTACATCGACGCCCTGTCGCCGTCCAATTTCGCCCTGACCAATCCGGAAGTCTTCCGTGAAACCGTCAAGAGCCATGGCCAGAACCTGATCAAGGGCCTGAACAACCTGCTGCACGACGTCGAAGCCGGCGACGGCCAGCTGCGCATCCGGATGACCGACACCTCGGCCTTCGAGATGGGCAAGAACGTTGCCACGACGCCGGGCAAGGTGGTCTTCCAGAACGAACTGTTCCAGCTGATCCAGTACAGCCCGACGACGCCGGAACAGAACAAGAAGCCCTTCCTGATCGTCCCGCCGTGGATCAACAAGTACTACGTGCTCGACCTGCGCGAGAAGAATTCTCTGGTCAAGTGGGCGACCGACCAGGGCCACACCACCTTCATCATGTCGTGGATCAACCCGGACGAGAAGCTGGCCGCCAAGTCCTTTGAGAATTACCTGCTCGAAGGCTCGCTGGAAGCGATCAACCAGGTCTGCGCCCACACCGGCGAGGACAGCGTCAACCTGGCCGGCTACTGCCTGGGCGGCACGCTGACCATGACCACGCTGGCCTACATGGCCGCCAAGAAGGACAAGCGTGCCAATTCGGCGACCTTCTTCACGACCATGCTCGACTTCTCCGATCCGGGCGAACTGGGCATCTTCCTCGATGAAGGCGCCGTTTCCGGCCTGGAAAAGAAGATGGCCGAGCGCGGCTTCCTCGAAGGTTCGGAAATGGCCGGCACCTTCAACATGCTGCGCGCCAACGATCTGATCTGGTCCTTCGTGGTCAATAACTACCTGATGGGCAAGGATCCGTTCCCCTTCGACCTGCTCTACTGGAACTCCGACTCGACCCGCATGCCGGCCGCCATGCACAGCTTCTACCTGCGCAACATGTACCTCGGCAACCAGTTGAAGGAACCGGGCGGCATCACGCTGGGCGGCGTCAAGATCGATCTTTCCAAGGTCAAGACCCCGTGCTACTTCATCTCGACCATCGAAGACCACATCGCGCCGTGGAAGAGCACCTACATGGGCGCCCGCCTGCCGTCCGGCAAGACCAAGTTCGTCCTCGGCGGCTCCGGCCACATCGCCGGCATCGTCAATCCGCCGGCCGCCAACAAGTATGGTTTCTGGACCAACGACGCAACCGACGGCGACCTGCCGGAAAGCCCGGAAGATTTCCTGGCCGGCGCGACGCAGAATGCCGGTTCGTGGTGGACGCACTGGAACCAGTGGGTAACCAGCCTGCCGGGCGGCTCTGCCAAGGTCAAGGCGCGCCAGCCGGAAGACGGTGCGCTGAAGGTCATCGAGGATGCCCCGGGCAGTTACGTCAAATTCCGTCTGGACGCCCAGAAGAAGGTCTGACCGCGACCTCGCTGTCGTTGATCAAGGGGAGGCTTCGGCCTCCCTTTTCATTTGGCGAACCGGCTTGCCTGCCAGATGTCTTACGGATAGCGACCGAAAGGAGGCCTGCCATGTTCGATTCTCCCGTTGTCTCCGTTCATATTCCCCTGGCCCTGCGCAGTTTTTCCGGCGGCCACGATGCGATTACCGCCAGCGGCGATACCGTGGGCGAAGTTCTTGATGCCGTCGGACACGAATTTCCGGCCATTCGCCACTATCTGATGTCGCCGGAGGGTGATCTCAATCCGGGCATCGCCGTTTTTCTCGGGGCGCGCAGCATTCGCGAACTGCAGGGGCTGAAGACCCCGATCGATCTCGAGGAAGTGCTGAGTATCGTGCCGGTCGGCAAGGGTTGAGCCGGATTTCGTTTTTGGCCGAAAAAACGGCCCGACCGTAGCATTCGCCCTAGGGGCAATGCTAGGGAGCGGAATCTTTCGGCATAAGGTATGCTTCGTCCATAATTATGGCTGCATTGCCAACCGGGGAAAGGCATGACTGAGAAGATGAGTGACAGGATCGGCCAGGTGCTGGAGCGCCAGGAGCATCACGTAGCCTTTGCGATTACGCTGATGGAACATCTGGTCGTGCCAACCTTTGTCCTCGACGCCGAGCAGCGGGTCCTGATCTGGAACCGTGCCTGCGAGCGCCTGACCGGCATTCCGGCCGCCGAGGTCGTCGGCACGCGCGATCACTGGCGCGCCTTCTACGAAGCGCCACGCCCCTGTCTGGCCGATCTGGTGGCGACCAAGGGCTACGAGCAGATTGCCGATCTTTATACGGTGTTCGAAGACCCTGCCGAACCCAGTTTCGGCGTTCATGCCGAGAACTGGTGCTGGATGCCGCGGCGCGGCGAGCGTCTGTACCTGGCCGTCGATGCCGGACCGGTCTTCGATGAATCCGGCAAGCTGATCGCCGTGGTCGAGACCCTGCGCGACGTGACCGAAAAACATCTGGCCCAGACCAAGGTCGAGGAGCAGGCCAGCCTGCTCAAGGCGCATTTCGACGAACACCAGCGCGAAACCGAACTCGCCCGGCGCATCCTCGACCACCAGATCCGCAGCGACCTGATGCAGCAGGCCGGGGTCAGCTATTCGGTCATTCCGGCTACCAACTTCTCCGGCGACATGGTCCTCGCCGCCCGGGCGCCTTCCGGCCGGCTCTACGCCATCCTGGCCGATGCCACCGGCCACGGGCTGTCGGCGGCGGTCAGCGTGCTGCCCATGGTGCAGGAATTCTACCGACTGGTTGAAATGTCCTCGCCGCTGAACGCCGTCGTCGAGTCGATCAACTTCCTGCTGGCCAATTCCCTGCCGCTCGGGCGTTTCGTCGCGGCGGCCTTCGTTTCGCTCGACGAATATGCCCGTGAAGGCGAAATCTGGGTGGGTGGCGTTCCCGACGTGCTGCTGTTCGATGCGAACGGTGCGCTGGAACGTCGATTTCCGTCAAACAACCTGCCCTTGGGGATCATGCGCAGCAACGACGGTGTCGGCGGCATCGAGCACTTCCGCTGGACGCATCAGGGGCAATTGCTGCTCACGTCGGACGGCATCGCCGAGGCCAGTGGTCCGGATGGGGTCCAGTTCGGCGAAGAACGGCTGCATCGCGCCATCAAGCAAAAGGCCGCCGGCGAAACCCTGATCGACGCCCTGCAGCGCGGGCTGACCGAACACCTTCAGGGCGGCCACGCCCATGACGACATGTCGA
>CAIXSK010000365.1 GCA_903922075.1 uncultured beta proteobacterium
CAGGCACCGCGGTACTCAATGCCACCGACCCGATCGTCGCCGCGATGGCCAACCACTGCCCGGGCGACGTCATCTTCTTCGCCCGCGACCGCAACCACCACGTGCTGGCCACCCACCGCGCCCAGGGCAAGCGGGTCGTCTATGTCGAGCGCGACGCCATCGTCTTCGGCGAAGGCCGCAAGAAACAGCGCGTCCTGCTGGCCAACGTGCCGCTGACCCGCAACGGCACGATCGGCTTCCAGATCGAAAACGCCATGGCCGCCGCCGCCACCGGCTGGGCGCTCGGCTACGAATGGCCGGTCATCGAACGCGCGCTGGCCAATTTCGTCAGCGATGCGATGACCGCCCCCGGCCGTTTCAACGTCTTCGACTACAAGGGCGCCACGCTGATCGCCGACTACGGCCACAACCCGGACGCCATCCAGGCGTTGGTCAAGGCCATCGACAACATGCCGGCAGTCCGCCGTTCGGTGGTGATCAGCGGCGCCGGCGACCGCCGCGACGAGGACATCCGCCAGCAGACCGAAATCCTCGGCGATGCCTTCGACGATGTCGTCCTCTACCAGGATGCCTGCCAGCGCGGCCGTGCCGACGGCGAAGTCATCGGCCTGCTGCGCGACGGCCTGGCCAATGCCCGCCGTGCCAAGCGCGTCGATGCCATCACCGGCGAATTCAAGGCCATCGACATGGCGCTGGATCGGCTGCATCCGGGCGATCTTTGCCTGATCCTGATCGATCAGGTCGAGGAGGCGCTAGCCCACATCGGGAAGCGGATCGCCGAGGCCGGCTGAAGCCGGCGCGCCCGCAAAAACCCGGCCGCGGCCGGGTTTTTATTCGGCGCCCGCCTCCACAAGCAGGCGAATACCGACCAGGGTATAGCGCGTTTGCGGCGTATTCCAGTTGCGGAACGCGCAGCGGGCATAGAGCGACCAGGTATGCCAGGAGCCGCCCCGGCGCACTTTCACCGTGCCGGACTCCGGCCCCTGCGGATCGGTCGCCGGCGACCGGGCGTACCAGTGCTCGTCATGCCAGTCGGCGACCCACTCCCAGACATTGCCGACCATGTCGTGCACGCCGAAGGCATTGGCCGGAAAGCTGCCGACCGGTGCGGTAAAGGCAAAGCCGTCGCTCCCTGCCAGGGCGAAACCTTGCCATCGCGGCCAATAGCCCGCCGCCTCGGCGTCGAAGGTATTGGCCGCCCCGGCCAGACCGGACGGCTCGTCGCCATGGGCATAGCGGGTCCGGCTACCAGCCCGGCAGGCATACTCCCATTCCGCCTCGGTCGGCAGGCGATAGTGTTTTTTCTCTTTGTCGCTCAACCACCTGGCCAGCGCCTGGGCGTCATGCCAGGTGACATTGACGACGGGCTGTTCGTCGGATTGTTGAAAACCCGGGTTCATCCACGAGTACTTCGGGTCTCGGCCCTCGAAGGCATCGCGCCGCACGGTGGTGGCTGGATCGTAGTTCGGGTTGTAGCCGTAGCCGCCGCTGCCGTCGGCGATGGATTCGGGCACGTAGCCGGAGGCGGCGAGGAATTGGCGAAACTGGCCGACGGTGACTTCGTGCTGACCCAACCAGAAGGGCTGCGAAATACGCACGCGATGGACTGGCGCCTCGTCATCGAGTTTGAGAAAACGGGCCATGTCGTAGCCGGGGAATTCGCGGGCCAGGCTGGCCGGGGTTTCGTCGCTGCCCATCAGGAATTCGCCGGCCGGGAGCAGGACGAATTTCATGCCGAGTGAGTTTTCGAAGACGTCCGGGCCATGCTGCCGACCGGCGGTGGTGCAAGCCGTAAGCAGCACCGGGAGAAGCAACAGCCATCGCGGATTTCTCATATTTGATTCCGTTCTTGGGGATGAGCGGGGCGGGGATATCTTAGCGGGGTTTTGGTGGGGGAGTTGAGGAGCTGATTTTCTCGACTGATGCCGTCGTAGCTTTTCTCGACCATTGCTTTCCGCCTTGAGGGCGGAAAAGACAAGCTCAGAAAAGGCACCATCTTGCCAACAACGCCCCCCATGTCCTATCGTCAAACCATCCGACCAGGAGGGCCAACCATGAAGCACATTCTCGCGCTGGACCAGGGCACCACCAGCTCCCGCGCCATTGTCTTCAATCAGGCCGGGCAGCCAGTCGCCGTCGCCCAGCAGGAATTCCCGCAGAGCTACCCACACCCCGGCTGGGTCGAGCACGATCCGGAAACCCTGTGGCAGACGCAGGCGACCGTCGCCGTCGAGGCCTTGGCCAAAGCCGGCATCACCGCCCGCGATGTCGCCGCCATCGGCATCGCCAACCAGCGCGAAACGACGCTCCTCTGGGATCGAAGCACCGGCCAGGCCGTGGCGCCGGCCATCGTCTGGCAGGACCGGCGGACCGCCGAGGCTTGCTCCAGACTGCGCGCCGCCGACCGGGAAGCGGCGATCCGCGCCCGCAGCGGCCTGTTGCTCGACCCCTATTTTTCGGCGACCAAGCTGGCCTGGCTGCTCGCCAGCCATCCGGGGCTGCGCGCCCGCGCCGAGGCCGGCGAGCTGGCGTTCGGCACCGTCGATAGCTGGCTGGCCTGGAAGCTGACCGGCGGCGCGGCGCATGTCAGCGACGCCAGCAACGCCTCGCGCACGCTGCTCTTCGATCTGCAAAGCGGCGACTGGAGCGACGATTTGCTGGCCGAGTTCGCCATCCCGCGCGCCGTGCTGCCCAAGGTCGTCGACAGCAGCGGCGTGCTCGGCACGGTCAGCACGGTGCCCGAACTGGCCGGCCTGCCGATTGCGGCGCTGGTTGGCGACCAGCAGGGCGCATTGGCCGGGCAAGGCTGTTTCTCGGCCGGGCTGGCCAAGAATACCTACGGCACCGGCTGCTTCCTGCTGATTCACACCGGCGATCAAGCGCTGGCCCCACCGCCCGGGCTGCTGTCCACGGTCGCCGCCCGACGCGCCGGGCGTCTGAGTTATGCGCTGGAAGGCAGCGTCTTCATCGGCGGCGCCGTCGTCCAGTGGTTGCGCGACGGCCTCGGGCTGGTCGGTCAGTCGAGCGAGGTCGAAGCATTGGCCGCCAGCGTCCCGGACAGCGGCGGCGTCGCCTTCGTGCCGGCCTTTGTCGGGCTGGGCGCGCCCTACTGGGACCCGCAGGCGCGCGGCGCCATTTTCGGGCTGACCCGCGGCACCACCGGCGCGCACATCGCGCGGGCGGCGCTTGAGTCGATTGCGCTGCAGGTCGCCGATCTGGTCGGCGCGCTGGAAAACGAATCGGCCTTGCCGCTGGCCGAATTGCGCGTCGATGGCGGGGCGGCGGCCAACAACCTGCTGCTGCAACTGCAGGCCGACCTGCTCGGCCGGCCGGTGGTCCGCCCCCTGATCACCGAAACCACCGCCCTCGGCGCCGCCTACCTGGCCGGGCTGGCGGTCGGCGTCTGGCGCGACGAAAGCGAACTGGCCAGCCTGTGGCAGGCCGAGCGGCGCTTCGAGCCACGCATGCCGGCTGCCGAAGTGGCCGCGATCAAAGCGCGCTGGCAGGAAGCGGTCAGCCGCTGCCGGAGCTGGGTCGCCGCATGAAGCGCGAGGCGATGCTGGCCGTCGCCGCCGACCCCGGCCGCCACTGGGATCTGCTGGTCATCGGCGGCGGCGCCACCGGGCTGGGCATCGCGCTCGATGCAGCAGCGCGCGGCCATGCGGTGCTGCTCGCCGAGCGCGACGATTTCGCCAAGGGCACATCGAGCCGCTCGACCAAGCTGATCCACGGCGGCGTGCGCTACCTGCAGCAGGGCCAGCTTGCGTTGGTCGTCGAAGCGCTCGAGGAGCGCGGCCGCCTGTGCCGCAACGCACCGCACCTGGTTCACCGGCGCGCCTTCATCGTGCCCAGCTACGCCTGGTGGGAATCGCCCTTCTACGGCATCGGCCTCAAGCTCTACGACCTGCTGGCCGGCCGGCACGGCTTTGCGCCGTCGCGTCATCTGAGCCGCAAGGAGGTGATCGCCGCCCTGCCCGGCATCGCCACCGCCGGCCTGAGCGGCGGCACGCGCTACATCGACGGCCAGTTCGACGACGCCAGGCTGGCCGTCGCCCTCGCCCAAACCGCCGCCGCCAAAGGCGCGACGCTGGTCAATTACTGCCCGGTGGTCGCCGTGCGCAAGGCGGACGGCAAGGTCTGCGGCGCCGTGCTGCGCGATGCCGAGTCGGGCACCGAATTCGCCGTGACGGCCCAGGTCGTGATCAACGCCACCGGCCCGTTCTGCGACGCAGTGCGCCGTCTCGACAACCCGCAGGCGGCGCCGTTGATCGCCCCCAGCCAGGGCACCCACCTGGTTCTGCCGCGCCGTTTCCTGCCCGGCGACAGCGCCCTGCTGGTGCCGCGCACGGCCGACGGCCGGATCATTTTCATCATCCCCTGGCAGGACCGCGTGCTGGTCGGCACGACCGACACGCCGGTGGACCAGGCGACGCCGGAACCGAGAGCACAGGCGGCGGAAATCGACTTCCTGCTCACCACGGCCAACCGCTACCTGGCCAGTCCGATCAGCCGTGACGACATACTCTCGGTGTTTACCGGCATCCGGCCGCTGGTTTCCGGCGATGGCGCGACAGCCGGCCTGTCGCGCGAACACACCCTGCTGGTCGATCCGCAATCCGGCCTGCTCAGCATTGCCGGCGGCAAATGGACGACCTACCGGCGAATGGCCGAGCAGGCAGTCGATCTGGCCCAGCGTCTCGGCCGACTGCCGGCCGAACCCTGCCCGACGGCCGATCTGCCGATTGTCGCGGCCAGCGTCGCCGAGCCGTCGCCGCCGCTGCATCCGGGGCTGCCGCTGACCGCCGGCGAAGTACGCCGCGCCTGCCGCGAGGAAATGGCCCGCCGGGTCGAGGACGTACTGGCCCGGCGCAGCGCCTACCTGCTGCTCGATGCGGCGGCAGCCATCAACATTGCACCGGCGGTGGCCGGACTGATGGCCGAAGAACTCGGCCGCGATGCGGCGTGGGTCGAGCGGGAGGTCGCCGCCTTCACGGCGCTGGCAGCAGGCTATCTGCCGCCCGCTGCCGGCAAGATGGCCTGAATAAAATCTGAATTTTGGCCGTTTTTTCCGACCGACCGTAGCATTCTGCCAACGGCCCCGCGCGATCCGCGCATAGACGCTTAATGCCTGATTTCAGCCGCAATATCCTTGGCAACCCGCTGTAGCGCCCGGCGTTCGGCGGCCAGCAACTGCTCGTAGGCCGCTTCGCCGACACCGTCGGCCGCCTCATGCAGCCGGCTGCGACCGGTCAGCGGCTTGCCCTTCGCCGGCTCCAGTCGCCAGAAGACATCGATGGCAACGCCCTTGCCCAGCGTCGCATCGACGCGCTGCACATCCAGTCGCAAGCGATAGTCGGCCTGAAATTCCGAGCCGCCATTCGGAGCCAGCACCCGCGCAGAATCGAGCAGACGGCCGAGCTCGCCGGCGACGACGCGGGAAATTTCATTGCGCAGCGGCTCTGCCCAGCGCCGGCTTTCCTTGATC
>CAIXSK010000366.1 GCA_903922075.1 uncultured beta proteobacterium
CTGATCGACATGAACACCGGCCACTACGAGCGCGGCATCTGCGCCATTCCTTACATACGCCAGCGCGACGGCGCCGAGATCTTCGTGCCGGTCAACATCACCGGCAACCTTTATGTCAGCAACGGCATGGCGGCCGGCAACACCCAGGCCGAGGCGCGGGCCCAGGCGCTGGCGGAAATCCTCGAACGCCACGTCAAGTTCAAGGTCATCGCCGAAGGGCTGTGCCTGCCCGACGTGCCGGAAGACGTCATCGCCCGCTACCCGGCCATCGCCACCAGCCTCCAGGGCCTGCGCGAGGCCGGCTTCGGCATCCTGGTCAAGGACGCCTCGCTCGGCGGCGACTACCCGGTGCTCTGCGTAACCCTGCTCAACCCGCGCGACCAGGGCGTCTCCGCCAGCTTCGGGGCGCATCCGCGCTTCACGATTGCCCTTGAGCGGGCGCTGACCGGATTGCTCCAGGGCCGCGCCCTCGAAGCGCTCGACGGCTTCCCGCGGCCCGGCTTCGACCTCGACGAAGTGGCCAGCGCGCCGAACCTCGAAATCCACTTCGTCGACTCCAGCGGCATCGTGCACTGGGATTTCTTCGGCGACACGCCGGACTTCGACTTCGTCGACTGGAACTTCAACGACCTCGAAACCGGCACCACCGCCGACGACTACGCCTGGCTGGCCGCCCGCATCCACGCCGACGGCCACGACATCTACGTCGCCGATTTCGACCACCTTGGCGGTTACGCCTGCCGCATCCTGGTCCCCGGCATGTCCGAGATCTACCCGATCGACGACCTGGAATGGGAAAACAACAGCAATGGCGCCGCCGTCCGCCCGGCCATCCTGAATCTGGCCGAACTCGACGACGACCAGTGCGGCCAGTTGCTCGACCTGTTGAACGAACTGAACATCGCCGACGAACGCCCGGTCGCGGCGCTGATCGGTCTCGCTCCGGATGCCGGCTCGCTGTGGGCCGATCTGCGCGTCGGTGAACTGAAGACCTTGCTGGCCCTGGCCGTCGGCGACACCGATGCGACGCTGGAGGGCTGCGATGGGCTGGGCCAGTTCGCCCAGCTTGACGCCGACCGCCACCGCGTTTACCGCTGCATTGCCACCCTGCTCGAAATGGACGACCCGAACATCTTTGAAGACGCGCTGCTCAGCCTCTACGGCGAGGCAACGCTGGACCTGGCGACCGACCTGATCGACGGCGAAGTGCGCTTCTTCGGCCTGGTCTCGCCGGGCCTCGACCTGGAAGGCTGCGACCTTCACCAGCGCCTGCTCGGCGAATACCTGAAAGTGCATTAGCCGCCTCGGCCGGGGCTCGCCCCCCGGCCACCAGAATGCTACGACCATAGAATCAAAGGCTGGCCCCAGGGTCGAAGGCAAAAACAGGCCAAATTCGCAATGCCGTCGCCGACCGCCTCAGGTCGATCCAAACTTGACGCAGCTAAAGGCATTTTCAAATTGTTGCGCCGAGAATGGCGAACAAGCTTGCCTTCCATTCGCCCCTGCCAATGCCCATTCGTTTACGCCTCGTCTTGCTCGCCAGCATCGCCATCCTTTCGATGGCCATCGGGACATGGCTGGTCATCAGTCGGCTCAACGAAACGCGGACCAGCGTCGAGCGCGAGGTCCTGCACAACAACTGGGCCCTCGACTGCTCGTCGCTGATCCACTACCTGCAGCGCGAACGGGGCGCCAGCGCCAGCTTTATCGCCGCCAATCCCAAAGACTTCGACGCCGTCAAAAGGACGCGTTCGGACAGCAACGCAGCGCTCGAAAGCTTGTACAACAACCCGCTGGCCACCGAGCACCGGCTTGCCCGGCTGGGCTTGGCCGATCTCCGGGTCAAGCTGATGGAAATCCGCAACGGCGTCGATCGCCGGAGCATCGACTGGCGGCGCCTGCGCGATGCCTACACCGCCTCGATCAACACGCTGCTCGGCGCCGTTTCGTATGAAATGCTCCATGAAGCCGACACCTACTCGCCCAAGCTCGACGTGATCGCCGAACTGGCGCTGGCGCGCGAGGCGCTGGGGCTGCTGCGGGCAACGGTGAACAGCGTTCGCGGTCAGGTGATCCGGAATACCAGCGACCAGATCTTCATCGCCACCGAACTGACGCTCTATCGGCATCACGTCGATGTGGTCCGGACGCATGCCAGCGAATCGGAAATCATCGCCCTGCGTTCCGTCCTGGACACACCGGAGCACACCTGGGTCATGGACGCCATCAACCGGATACTGAGCAAGCATGAAATCCTGGTCGCAGCGCCGTATGGCAATCAGTGGTGGGAACGTTCAAGCAAGCTGATCGACGCCCTGAAAACGCTCGAAGAGGATCTCTTCGACAAGCTGGCCCGGGAAACCACCGAAAAAGTCCGCACCCAGAAAACCATCGTACTTTGGATGTCCGGCGCCGCCTTGGTCATGCTCTTCATCCTGGTCGGCTTCGTCACGATAACCATTGCCCGGATGATGCGCGACCTGAGAGAACTGTCCACCGCGCTGGACCAGATCGTCAAAAAGGAGAACTACGCCATACGCCTCAAGGATCGGGGCGGGCGCGACGAACTGAGCCATGCCTTCCAGCTCTTCAACCGGCTGCTCGAATACACCGACCGCCTGATCCGCGACAAGGAAACCCTCGCCTCGATGGACACGCTGACCGGCATCATGAACCGGCGCGCCTTCATGAAATATGCCGAGCGGGAAATCACCCGCGCGACCCGCTACGGCCACAACCTGTCGCTGGTCTTTCTCGATATTGATCATTTCAAGCAAGTCAATGACACTTACGGTCACGCGACGGGCGACGAGGTGATCAAGACCTTCGTCGATACCGTCAAGGCAAGAATCCGCGATAGCGATCTGCTGTCCCGCTGGGGGGGCGAAGAATTCATCATCATGACGCCGGAAACCGGCATCAACGGGGTCAAGAACTTTGCCGAATCCATTCGCGCGGGGATTGCCGCCACCGAGTTTCCCGGGGTCGGGCATGTCACATGCTCGCTCGGCGTGGCGCAGTGGCAGCCGGGAGAAACTTTTGAAGCATTCAGTTCGCGGGCGGACATGGCGCTGTACGAGGCCAAGAAAACCGGACGAAACCGGGTGTGCACTGGGTAAATAAGCCATGAGAGTCGGACACGAATTACTGAAATGGAGCGATGCGCTCGCCACGGGCGTGGCCAGGATCGATCAGCAACACAAGATGCTGATCAACATCCTGAACGACGCCAACCTATGCTTCCGCGACGGCCAGAATGCCGAAGCCCAAGCCAAGGTCATGGAAGACCTGATCGGCTACACCACCTATCACTTCGACTCGGAAGAGGAGTTGATGGAGTCCGGGGGCTACGGCGTCCGCTTGCCCGACGAGGAAAAACGCCATGTCCGAGAGCACCGCGCCTTCGCCAAAGCCGCTTCCGACTACCAATTGGCGCTCAAGCAAGGCAAGCTGATCGACTACGAAATGCTGTTCGGCTTTCTGAACAACTGGCTGGTCAACCACGTCATGGGCACGGACCAGAAGTTCGGAAAATTCCTTAACGGAAAATCCTAGTTGGGGGTTGGTTTCGACCCTCTGCCGCCGGTCAGGCAATCAGAGGCTCGACGGCGAGAGACAAAGCCCAGCCGTCACTGGCGACGACTGCTCACTGATTAGTTCTCGGCCTGAACAGCCATTTTGCTACCAAGCGGTGTTGGCAGGTTTACGTTTTCAAGCTGACGATCTTGCCTGAGTACGACAAGCGGGGGCGATTCAGGTTTTTGATGTCCTAGTAATCGACGTTCCGACCACCTCCGAAAGCAGGCGTTGATCAGTCCATCATAGCCAGCCTCTGTTAGACTGATGACGATTTGAAACGACTTTAAGGCTTCAACCTGAGCGCCAATGCGATGAATTCCGAACCTTGGGTCACTGCCATCGATGTTGCCCGTCATCTGGGCGTCGTGAAAGACACCGTCTATCGCTGGCGCGAGCGCAAAGGTTTGCCCGCACACAAGATTGGCCGGTTGTGGAAATTCCAGCTGTCCGAGGTCGATGAATGGGTGCGTACCGGTGGCGCGGATGAAGATTCAAGCAACCCCGTGCAGCAAGAACAATCAGGGAGATCGCCCCGATGATTTTCAGCGAAGACTCACGGGTCAAGATTCCGTGCATCCTGCATCTGGTCCGGCTTGGCTACCGCTACCTCCCGCTCAGGAATGCCGCCTGGGACGAAGAAACCAATATCTTCCCCACGCTTTTCAATGAAGCCATTGCCCGCATCAACCCTGATTTGAGTGCGGAAGACGTCAGCCGGTTACTCGCCGACGTCAAACTCCTGCTGGACAACGAAGACCTCGGCAACGCCTTCTATGACCGACTTACCGAGCGTTCTGGCATCCGCCTGATCGACTTCGAAAACTTCGACAACAACAGCTTTCACGTCGTTACCGAGCTGACCTGCAAGAACGGCGATGATGAGTTCCGCCCCGACATCACCTTGCTGATCAACGGTATGCCGCTGGCTTTTATCGAGGTCAAGAAACCCAACAATCGCGAAGGCGTGCTGGCCGAGCGAAACCGAATTATCACGCGCAGCCGCAATCCAAAATTCCGGCGCTTCATCAACATCACACAGTTGATGGTCTTCTCCAACAACATGGAGTACGACGACGGCTCGCCGCAGCCCATCGAAGGCGCGTTTTACGCCAGCCCTTCCTATGACTCGCCCGTCTTCAACTATTTCCGCGAAGAAGAAGCGATGGACCTCAGCCAGCTTTTGGCAGAGGAAGATGACACCCTCGAAAACGAAGTGCTGCGCGATATCAACCTCAATGTCATCAAGCACAGCCCCGAGTTTCTGAGTAACAAATCGCCAGATACGCCCACCAACCACATCTGCACCTCCCTGTTCAGTCGTGAGCGGCTAGCCTTCCTGCTGCGCTTTGCGCTGGCTTACGTGAATGAAAGCGACGGCCTGCACAAACATGTGATGCGCTACCCCCAACTCTTTGCCACCAAGGCCATCGAGAAGAAACTCGATGCGGGGGTAAAGAAGGGCATCATCTGGCACACCCAGGGCAGTGGCAAAACCGCACTGGCGTATTACAACACCCGCTTTCTCACCGATTATTTCCAGCGCCAGGGGGCGATTCCGAAGTTTTACTTCATCGTTGACCGGCTTGATCTGGCGACGCAAGCGCAGCGTGAATTCGCCAGTCGTGGACTGGTTGTGCACACCATCGACAGCCGCGAAGCCTTCGCCCGCGACATTAAAACCACGCAGGTGCTGCACAACCACAGCGGCAAGCCGGAAATCACCGTGGTCAATATCCAGAAATTTCAGGACGACCCGGATGTGGTGCGCACCGAGGATTACGACTTCAGCATCCAGCGCGTCTATTTTCTTGATGAAGTGCACCGCAGCTACAACCCGCAGGGCAGCTTTCTCGCCAACCTCAGCCAGTCCGACCGCAACGCCATCAAGATCGGCCTCACCGGCACGCCGCTACTGGGCGATGACTACAACTCGCGCGCCCTGTTTGGCGACTACATCCACAAGTATTACTACAACGCCTCGATTGCCGACGGTTACACCCTGCGCCTGATCCGCGAGGAAATCGCCACCAACTACAAAATCTCGCTGCAAGAGGCGCTCGCCGCCGTCCAGTTGCAGCAAGGCGATATCGACCGCAAGCTGATCTACTCGCACCCGCAATTCGTCGAGCCCATGCTCGATTACATCGTGCGTGACTTCGAGAAAAGCCGCAGCGCGCTGGGCGATGCCAGCATCGGCGGCATGGTGATCTGCGACAGCGCCGATCAGGCCAAAGAGATGTTCAAGATTTTCAATGCGGTCTATGCGGCTCAACCCTCGCCAGTGAACACCGCGCAGGACTCCGCGCAAGCCATGATCGCCGCCGCGCAGCCAGACAGCTACGCCGCCCGTACCGTGCTGCAAAACCGGGTCAAAAATGCCGCGCTGATCCTGCACGACATCGGCAGCAAGGACGAGCGCAAGCAATGGGTGGAAGATTTCAAGGCCGGCAAGATCGATCTCCTGTTTGTCTACAACATGCTGCTCACCGGCTTTGACGCCAAGCGCCTGAAAAAGCTCTACCTGGGCCGTGTCATCAAGGCGCATAACCTGCTGCAGGCGCTCACCCGCGTCAACCGCACCTACAAGGATTTCCGCTACGGTTACGTGGTGGACTTTGCCGACATCCGCAAGGAATTCGACAAGACCAATAAAGACTACTTTGACGAGTTGAGTGCTGCCGATGTGCTGGGCGACGAGATCGAGCACTACTCCAACCTGTTCAAATCGGCCGAAGAGATCGCGCAGGAAATCGAAGCCATCAAGGACATCCTGTTCCGCTTCAATATCGAAAACGCCGAAGAGTTTTCAAAACAACTCAGCCAGATTCAAGACCGCGCCACCGTGCTGGCACTCAAAAAAGCGCTCGCCGATGCCCGCAACCTCTACAACCTGATCCGCCTGCAAGGCGACTACGAGCAACTGCAACAGCTCGACTTCCACAAGCTGGGCCAGCTCTACCGCGAAACCTGCAACCACCTCGATCTGCTCAACCTGAAAGAAAGCATCGAATCGGCCACCGACACCAGCAATCTGCTCAATGTCGCGCTGGAAGAGGTGATCTTCAAATTCGCCAAGATCGGGGAAGAAGAACTGGTCCTCGCCGACCAGCTGAAAAACACCCTGCGTCAGACGCGCGAAGCCCTGGCGGACAATTTCGACCAGCAAGACCCCAAGTTCGTCACCCTGCGCGAAGAACTGGAACGGCTGTTCAAGAAAAAGAAACTCAGTGAAGTCAGCCAGGAAGAGATGACCGCCAACATCGGCGCGCTCAATGCGATTCATGACAAAGTCAAAGAGCTGAACCGCCAGAACAACCTGCTGCGCGCCAAATACCGGGGCGATGCCAAATACACGCGCATTCACAAGCGCCTGCATGAGCGCGGCGCGTTCTCGCAGATTGAGCGCCGCCTGTTTGAAGCCCTCAATGGCGTCAAACAGCAGGCCGACGAACAGGTGCTACAAAACACCCCGCTGCTGAATAACGAAAGCTATTTCGAGCTGATGATGCAACCCATCGTCATCGGCGAATTCGTTACCCGCCAGCACATCAAACTCACCCCCGACGCCAGCCGCAGCATCAACAAGCTAGTGGTGGCCGAATACATGCATGAATTTCTTGCTGGCGCCCGTACAGGCACCAGTCGTAACACCGGAGCACACCCTTGGTAAGCCAGCAATTTGAACAACGCACCCGCGAACTGATCGACAGCCTCAAGGCCATCTGCGCCGCTTACGGCCTGGGCAACGATGGCAACGAATTCAAGATCATCACCCAGGTTTTTCTCTACAAGTTTCTCAACGACAAGTTCGCCTTTGAGGCCAAGAAAATCCAGCCGGCGCTCGCCAAGGCTGAAAGCTGGGAAGCCGCCATCGCGGCCATGAGTGCCGACGAGATGGAAATGCTGCAAATGCAGATGGCGCCAGATACCGCGCGCCTGAAGCCCGAGCATTTCATCGCCCACCTGTGGAGCCGCCAAACCGCGCCGGAATTCGCCAAGCTGTTCGACGATACCCTGCACGACATTGCCATCGCCAACAACGACATCTTCGCCGTCAAAACCGATGGCGGCGCCAAGATCACCCTGTTTGACCGGGTCAGCGAATTCATCACCGACCCGTCAAAGCGCGACGCCTTTTGCCGCGCCATCATCAACAAGCTGGGCGACTTCAGCTTCGAGCGCATCTTCAACGAAAAATACGATTTCTACGCCGCGCTCTTTGAATACCTGATCAAGGATTACAACAAGGACAGTGGCGGCAAATACGCCGAGTACTACACCCCGCACGCCGTCGCCAAGATCATGGCCGCCATCCTCGTGCCGGATGCCGTGCGCGGCAAGATCAGCAATGTGAGCTGCTACGACCCATCGGCCGGTTCCGGCACGCTGCTGATGAACATCGCCCACGCCATCGGCGAGCAGCGCTGCAGCATCTACTCGCAGGACATCTCGCAAAAGTCCTCCAGCCTGCTGCGCCTGAACCTGATCCTGAACAACCTGGTGCATTCCATCCCCAACATCATCCAGGGCAACACCATGCTCCACCCCTACCACCGGGAGGGACAGGGGCAGGGACACGCCCTCAAGAAGTTTGACTACATCGTCAGCAATCCGCCGTTCAAGATGGATTTCAGCGATTTCCGCAATGAACTGGACAGCAAGGAGCACCGCGAACGCTTCTTTGCCGGGGTGCCCAATATCCCGAAGCAGGCCGTGGACAAAATGGCCATCTACCAGCTCTTCCTGCAGCACATCATTTATTCCTTGAAGCCCGGCGGTAAAGCGGCCGTGGTCGTACCCACCGGCTTCATCACCGCGCAAAGCGGCATCGACAAAGGCATCCGTCAGCATCTGGTGGACAACAAAATGCTCGCCGGCGTGGTCTCCATGCCCAGCAACATCTTCGCCACCACCGGCACAAATGTCTCCATTTTGTTCGTCGACCGCAGCAATCGGGAGAGCGTGGTCCTGATCGACGCCTCAAGCCTGGGTACCAAGGTCAAGGACGGCAAGAACCAGAAAACCCTGCTCTCCGAAGCCGAAGAAGACCGCATCATCGCCACCTTCAATGAAAAAGAGGCCTTCGAGGATTTCTCGGTAGTGGTCAGTTACGCCGACATCGCCGCGAAGAATTACAGCCTGAGCGCTGGACAGTATTTCGACGTAAAGATCGAATACAGCGACCTGACCCCGGCGCAGTTTGCTGAAAAGATGCAGGGCTTTACCGATAGGCTGGATGGGCTGTTTAGGGAATCGGCGGGACTAGAACGGGAGATCAAGAAGCAGCTAGCAGGGTTGAAGTATGGCGGCTAAACCAATATCGGAAATAGCAAACAGGGTTTCGAGCGGATTAACGCCACTACGAAGCAATCCTGATTTTTGGCAAAACGGAACGATTCCGTGGCTGAAAACAGAACAGCTTGGCGAAAAGCATATTTACAGCACAACCGAAAAAATATCGGCGCTGGCGCTACGGGAAACAAGCATTAAGGTATGTCCTGAAAATACACTTTCAATCGCCATGTACGGCGAAGGAAAAACTCGAGGCAATGTCTCAATAATCAAGGCCGAAATGGCCACGAACCAGGCATGTTGTAACGTCGAGCTCGACCCTGAGTTGGCAGACTATGAGTACGTCTACTATTTTCTAAAGACCCAGTACGAAGCGTTGCGCAACCTATCCTCCGGAGTCAGAAAAAACCTCAACTCCAATGACATCAAGAATTTCGTTGTTCGCCTTCCAGCAAAAGTAAGCGAACAGAGAAGAATCGCCGCCGTCCTCTCCGCCCTAGACTGCAAAATCGACTGCAACAACCGCATCAACGCCGAACTGGAGGCGATTGCCAAGACGCTGTACGACTACTGGTTCGTGCAGTTCGACTTCCCCGACGCCAACGGCAAACCCTACAAATCCTCCGGCGGCAAGATGGTCTACAACGCCACGCTGAAACGGGAGATTCCGGCGGGGTGGTGCGATTCGAGCGTTCTGGCCGTTGCCGATTTACTCGGTGGCGGAACCCCGACCAAAAAGAAGCCTGAATACTGGAGTGGCGACATTCCATTCTTCACGCCCACCGATGCCGACGGAACCATCTTCAAATTTTCAACGGCGGATTACATCACCGATGAAGGCCTTAAAGGAAGTAGCACCAAGCTGTTTGGCAAGCATACGGTTTTCATCACGGCACGCGGCTCCGTGGGCAGGCTGGTGTTGGCGGGTGTCGACATGGCAATGAACCAATCCTGTTATGCGCTACGCGCCAAGGCCAAGATCAGTCATGTATTTCTGTTCTTTCTTGCCAAGGAATTGATCCATCACCTACAAGTCAAGTCTTCCGGCTCGGTCTTCGACTCCATCGTCTCGAATGACATTGAACTGACCAATCTTGCTATTCCCAAAGGCGGGGTCATTGAAAAGTTTGCCTCCGTCGTTGAGCCGGCATTCGAGAAAATCGCCAATAACACCAAAGAAAACCAGCAACTCGCCCAACTCCGCGACTGGCTCCTTCCCCTGCTGATGAACGGCCAGGCCACGGTGGCGTGAAGGAGACCCGTATGAACGATCAACCCAGCCTTCCGCAACCCCTGCTCGCCGCACTGCGCGAGCTGATCGCACAAGGCCGCCAACGTGCCCTGCGGGCGGTGGACATGGTGCAGGTGCAGACCTGCTGGGAAGTGGGGCGGCATATCGTCGAGTTTGAACAGGGCGGCGAGAATCGTGCCGCCTACGGCAAAAAGCTGCTGTCCAGTCTGGCGGAAATCCTGACCCGCGAATTTGGCAAAGGCTTCGATGCCTCGAATTTGCGTTACATGCGGCTGTTTTATCAGGCCTTCCCGATGTGTGACGCACTGCGTCACGAATTGAGTTGGACCCACTACCGCACGCTATTACGTGTGGACAGCGCGGATGCCCGGCAGTGGTACATGAACGAAGCCGCCGCGCAAAACTGGAGTTCCCGCGCCTTGGAACGCCAGATCGGCACTTTGTATTACGAACGACTGCTGCTGAGCGAAGACAGGCAGGCGGTCACTGCCGAAGCCGATGCCAAGCTGCAAGCGCTGAAACAAGCGCCGCGCGAATTCATCCGTGACCCGGTGATGCTGGAATTCCTCGGCTTCCCGGAGAGCGGCAAGCTGCTGGAATCGACGCTGGAACAGGCGTTGATGGATAAATTGCAGGCTTTCCTGCTGGAACTGGGCAAGGGTTTTGCCTTTGTCGCCCGTCAGCAACGCATCAGCACCCAAAGCAAGGATTTCTACATTGATCTGGTGTTCTACAACTACTTGCTCAAGTGTTTTGTGCTGATCGACCTGAAAACCCATGAGCTGACGCATCAGGACATCGGGCAGATGGATATGTATGTCCGCATGTACGACGAACTCAAGCGCGGCCCGGATGACAATCCCACCGTCGGCATCCTGCTCTGTGAGCACAAGGATCACTCCG
The DNA here is from genome assembly GCA_903922075.1 of uncultured beta proteobacterium. GTDB lineage: Bacteria > Pseudomonadota > Gammaproteobacteria > Burkholderiales > Rhodocyclaceae > Azonexus. Next base: position 11,027 of record CAIXSK010000366.1, read on the forward strand.
TGGTGCGCTACTCGGTGTTGCACGACAGCGAGCAGTTGTTCGCCAGCAAATATCGCCTGATCCTGCCCAGTGAAGAAGAGCTGCGCTGCGAGATCGAACGCGAGCGGGCGATCCTGGACGAAGCCAAAAGCACTGCACAGAACATTCCTGGAGAAGGGCTGGCATGAGCAAGAGCGCACCGCCAAGGATTTCCTGGCGCTGCGCGGTCTCCATCGCCCGCTCCTCGGCAGCCGAAGGAATTGGGTGAATCCGGGGCGATTCAGTCAGCCGATGACCGCCGGTAATAACGCAAACACCCTGACCGCCGGAAGCCCTACAATGCCGCCTCGACCGCGCCGCAGGCCGGGGCTTTTGCACACTTTTGGGAAATCATGATCAAGCAATTTACCAGGACGATTCTTGTCGGCGCGATGGCTTTCGGGGTCGGCGCCACGCTGGCCGACGAGCATGGGCACGCGCATCCGCATTTTGCGCCGGATGTCGATGCCTTCCATTCGCTGCTGGCGCCGATCTGGCATGCCCGGCCGGGCAAGGCGCGGTCCCGGGAGGCCTGCGCCAAGGCGGGTGAGATGGCCAAGAGCGCCGGTCAAATCGGCACGGCCGACGCCACGGCGCTGCTCGCCTCGATCGGCCGCCTGCAATCCACCTGCAAGGGCAAGCCGGCAGGCGTCGATGCCGCTTTCTTCGACGTCCATGAGGCCTTTCACCAGTTGATCGACGCCCATCCGCCGGGTTCGCAGCGCTGAGCGGAAGGGCCAAATGCTACGGTCGGTGGCAAAAAACGGTCAAAATCAAAATCCCGCCCGCTGATCGTCAGCCATGAAAAACGCCAGGTACATCGTCGATGTTCCTGGCGTTTTTGCCGGGCAGTGCCGCCAGCGATCAGGCGGCGGGGCTGGCCGGTTGCGTGCCGGCAATTTGCCCTGACGGGACAGTCGCCGAGACCAGCACTTTGTCGACGCGATTCTTGTCCATGTCCACCACTTCGAAACGCCAGGCGACGGCTTCGAAGTGGTCGGTGGCCCTCGGAATCCGCCCGAGGGCATGCATGATGAAACCACCCAGGGTGTGGAAGTTGTTTTCCTCTTCGCCCGGGAGGTCTTCGTCGATGTCGAGGACGGATTTGAAGCGCTCGATGCCGACGTCGCCATCGACCAGCCAGGAGCCGTCTTCGCGCTGAATCATGTCGCGCTCTTCCGGCGTCTCGGGTTCGGACAGCTCGCCGACGATGGCCGACATGACGTCGGTCAGCGTCACCACGCCCTGGACTTCGCCGTATTCGTCGACGATCAGCGCGAATTGCAGACGCGCCCGGCGGAAGCTCTCCAGCAACTGGGTCGTGGTCACGCTTTCCGGCACGTAGAGCGGCGGATGGAGGACCGACTCGATGTCGGCCGCGTTGATGCAATGCCCGGGCAGCGCCTTTTTGAGCAGGTCGCCGGTCTGCAACACGCCGAGGATATGGTCGAGGCCGTCGCGGCAGACAATGATCCGGGAAAACTCGGTTTCGATGATGCGCTGGCGGGCGACCTCGTCGCCTTCGTCGAGATCGACGACGAACATTTCGCGGCGCGGCGTCATGATCGCGGCAATCCGCTGCTCGTCCAGGCGCAGCACGTTGGAGACGA
>CAIXSK010000367.1 GCA_903922075.1 uncultured beta proteobacterium
GCCAGCTACGAAAACACCGTGCTGCCGGCCGATCTCGACTACGCCAAGGTCGCCGGGCTATCCAACGAAGTCCGGCAAAAACTCGCCCAGCACCAGCCGCAGACCATCGGCCAGGCCTCGCGCATCCAGGGCATCACACCGGCCGCCATTTCGCTGCTGCTGATCCACCTCAAGCGCCACAACCTGTCGCAAGCCGCATGAGCCCGATCAGCCTCGCGGCGGGCCTCGCCGATCTCGGAATCGCCCTGCCCGACGCGGCCCAGAACCAGCTGCTCGCCTTCCGCGACCTGCTGCTCAAGTGGAACAAGACCTACAACCTGACCGCCCTGCGCGACCCGGCCCAAGCGATCTCGCACCACCTGCTCGACTCGCTGGCCATCCTGCCGCATGTCGGCAGCGGCCCGCTGCTCGACGTCGGCAGCGGCGGCGGCCTGCCCGGCATCCCGCTGGCCATCGCCCGGCCCGAACTGGCGGTCAGCATGGTCGACACCGTCCAGAAAAAAACCACCTTCCTGCAACAGGCTGTCATCGAACTGGGGCTGAAGAATGTTACGGTCCACCACGCCCGGGTCGAAGAAATGCAGGGAAGCTATGCACAAATCAGCTCGCGCGCCTTTGCCGAAATCGGCCTCTTCGTCAGCCTGACCCGCCACCTGCTGGCACCGGACGGCCGCTGGCTGGCGATGAAGGGCGTGCGACCGGACGACGAACTCAAGGCCTTGCCCGCCGACATCACGGTTGAAGCGATCATTCCGCTGACCGTGCCGGGGCTGGATGCCGAACGACATTTGATTATCCTGAAAGCCGGGTCATGAAAGTACTCGCCATAACCAACCAGAAAGGCGGCGTCGGCAAGACGACGACCGCGGTCAACCTCGCCGCCTCCCTGGCCGCCGAGGGCAAGCGTGTCCTGTTGATCGACATGGATCCGCAGGGCAATGCGACGACCGGCGCCGGCATCACCAAGAAGGAAGCGCTGCCCACCGTCTACCAGCTGCTGATCGGCGCCGCGACCCTGGTCGAAGTCTGCATCAGCACCGACTTCGCCTTCGACGTGCTGCCCGCCAACCGAGAACTGGCCGGCGCCGAGGTCGAAATGATCGAACTCGACCAGCGCGAATACCGCCTGAAAAACGCCCTGGCGCAAAACCACGCCGAATACGATTTCGTGCTCATCGACTGCCCGCCGGCCCTCAACATGCTGACCGTCAACGCCCTGGTCGCCGCCGATTCCGTGCTGATCCCGATGCAGTGCGAGTACTACGCGCTGGAAGGCCTGTCCGACCTCGTCGAAACGCTGCGCAAGGTACGCCACCACCTCAATTCGCGGCTCGAAATCGAAGGTCTGTTGCGCACCATGTACAACAGTCAGAGCACGCTGACCCAGCAGGTTTCCAGCGAACTCGAAAATCATTTCGGCAACAAGGTCTACCAGACCATCGTCCCCCGCAACGTCCGCCTGGCCGAAGCGCCGTCCTACGGCAAGCCGGTCATCGCCTTCGACAAGAAC
>CAIXSK010000368.1 GCA_903922075.1 uncultured beta proteobacterium
GGCTGCACGGTGTTGTAGGCGCGGGCGAGGCGGGTGATCGAGTCGAGCAGGATGACGACATCCTTCTTGTGTTCGACCAGGCGCTTGGCCTTCTCGATGACCATTTCGGCGACCGCGACGTGGCGGGTGGCCGGTTCGTCAAAGGTCGAGGCGACGACCTCGCCCTTGACGGTGCGGGTCATTTCGGTGACTTCTTCCGGGCGCTCGTCGATCAGCAGCACGATCAGCACAACGTCCGGGTGGTTGGCCGTGATGGCGTGGGCGATATTCTGCAGCATCACGGTCTTGCCGGTCTTCGGCGGAGCAACGAGGAGGCCGCGCTGGCCGCAGCCGATCGGGGCGATCATGTCGATGACGCGGCTGGTGATGTTTTCCTCGGACTTGATGTCGCGTTCGAGCTTGAGGTGACGCGTTGGGTGCAGCGGCGTCAGGTTCTCGAACATGATCTTGTTCTTGTTGGCTTCCGGCGAGAAGCCGTTGATGCGGTCAAGCTTGGTCAGCGCAACGTAGCGTTCGCCGTCCTTCGGTGTGCGGATTTCGCCTTCAACGGTGTCGCCGGTGCGCAGGTTGAAGCGGCGGACCTGCGACGGCGAAACGTAGATGTCGTCCGGGTTGGCCAGGTAGGAGGTGTCGGAGGAACGGAGAAAACCGTAGCCGTCGGGTAGTACTTCCAGCGTGCCGTCGCCGTAGATGGTGTCGCCGTTCTTGGCTTTGGCCTTCAGGATGGCGTAGATCAGTTCCTGTTTGCGCATCCGGTTGGCGTTTTCGATTGCCAGTTCGGTGGCCATGTCGAGCAGTTTGCTGACGTGTAGTGTCTTGAGTTCGGAGAGTTGCATGTGGGAAGAGTATGGCGCCGGATACAGAACGGGCGAATGCCCGGAGGCCAGGGCGCAGATCGGAGATCTTGGGGGAGGAGAATGACGCCGGACAGCTTGCCTGTCGCGTCTGCCTGAAAGTGCAGAACGCACTTTCAGGCATGGAGACTACGGAGATTACAGGTTGCTGTCAATAAAGGCTGCGAGTTGGGACTTGGACAGCGCGCCAACCTTGGTGGCTTCGATATTGCCGTTCTTGAAGATCATCAGGGTCGGAATGCCGCGAATGCCGTATTTGGCCGGGGTGCCCTGGTTGTCGTCGATGTTGACCTTGGCGACCTTGAGCTTGCCGGCGTATTCGTTGGCGACTTCGTCGAGGATAGGGGCGATCATCTTGCAAGGACCACACCATTCAGCCCAGTAGTCGACGAGAACCGGTTGCTGCGATTGCAGCACTTCGGCTTCAAACGTGTCGTCGGTGACGTAATGGATATGCTCGCTCATGGTTGCCTCATGGGAAGGGTGTATCGAATGGATTGCGCCGTGATGGCGACTGGAAAGTTGCCGAGATGCTAGCGAAAAATGACAGCTTAGGGAAGCGTCAGCCCCCGGTTTTGAGCAGATTGGCCAGTTCGACCGCAGTCTTGACCTGCATCTTGTCGAATAGATTGGCCCGATGAACCTCGACGGTGCGCATACTGATGTTCAATTCGTCGGCGATCACCTTGTTGAACTTGCCGGCCACCACCAGTTCCATGATCTGGCGTTCGCGGGTAGTCAGGCTGGAAATGCGTGCTTTTACCGAATCGACCGTAGCATTTGCAGCGCGCTGGCGGGCGTCGAGGGCTATAGCTTCCTCGACGCGGGTGGCCAGGTCGTTGTCGTTGAGCGGCTTCTCGAAAAAATCGAAAGCCCCCTTTTTCAGCGTGGCAACGGCCAGCGGAACGTCGCCGTGACCAGTCAGGAAGATTACCGGCAGGGTTGATTGGCGTTCGCGGAGCTGGTCAAAACAATCCAGCCCGCTCATGCCCGACATCCGCATGTCGAGGACGACGCAGCCGCTCATCTCCCTGTGCCAGGCGGCGAGAAAGCTTTCCGCCGAGTCAAACGCAGCATTGGGGATTCCGCGCGACTTGAGTAGCCACGAGAGGGCGTCGCGGATCGCTTCGTCGTCGTCTACCAGATAGGCTTGGGGGGTAGTCATGCGGCTTCCAGGGGCAGGGTGAAGCGGAATATCGTACCGCTTCCGGTCGGCGATTGGGGGTTGTCCTCGGCCCACAGGCGGCCGCGATGGAATTCGATGATCGAACGACAGATCGAGAGCCCGATCCCCATGCCCTCCGGCTTGGTGGTGAAAAAGGCGGTGAACAGCTTGTCGCGTATTTCCGGGGCGATGCCGCTGCCCTGGTCGCCGACGCTGACGAGCAGTTCGCCGTCGCCGATTTCGACAGCAATGCGCAAGGCACGTTCGGCTTCGGGCGTGGCGGCCATCGCCTCCATGCCGTTACGGATCAGGTTGAGCAGCACCTGTTCCAGCATCAGGCGGTCGGCGGGAACCGGAGGGAGCGGCGGCAGGTCGCAGTCGATCCGGACGTGGCGCTTGCGGGCCTCGGTTTCGACAAAGCCAAGACAGTCCTCGATGACCTCGCCGACTGCGCAGGGGGCGCGCTTGGGTTCGCTCTTACGGACGAAATCATGGACGCGACGGATGATCTTGCCGGCGCGCTGGGCTTGCAGGCCGATTTTTTCCAGGGCCGGAAGAATTTCCTTCGGGTCGGTCTGGCCGGCGTTGAGCAGATTCAGGCAGCCAGTGTTGTAGCTGGCAATCGCCGCCAGCGGCTGGTTCAGTTCGTGGGCCAGAGTCGAGGCCATTTCGCCCATGGTCACGAGGCGCGAGGTGAATTGCAGTTGCTCCTGCTGCTGACGGGCCAGTTCTTCGGCACGCTTGCGCTCGGTGATGTCGAGCACCGAGGCCATCCAGCCGGTATGGTTGCCGTTGCCGTCGATCAGCTTTGCCTCGTAGACGAGGGCATGGAAGCGTTCGCCATTCTTGCGCATGAAAGTGATCTCGAAACCATCGAGTGGCGCTCGGCCGGCCAGAACTGTCTGGTGCATGGCATAGGTTTCCTCCAGTTGTTCTGGCGCCCAATAGGGCATGGGCGGCGCCTGGTTCATCAGCTCTTCGGCGCTGAAGCCGGTCATCCGGCAGAAGGCTGGATTGGCGTAAATAACCTTGCCCTGGAGATCGCGGGCGCGCATGCCGACGGTCAGCGAGTCTTCCATGGCGGCGCGGAAAGCGTGCTCGGCGCGCAGGGCATCCTCGGCATGTGAGCGCTTTTTCATCAGGTCGCGAACCAGCCAGAGACTCCAGAAAACGCCGGTGGCCAGGAACAGAATGGCGACCACCAGCAGTCGCTGCAAGGTATTGCCCGGGGAACGGTAGCTGGTGACGCGCAGCAGCAGGCCGGCACCGGGAGGATCGAAGGGGATGATGTGGCGTAGGTCACTTTTCCCCTCGACGTTGGTCTTGGTCGCGTACTGGATGTCGTTGTCGTCGACGATTTCCACCTTGTATTTTTCGGTGAACCACCAGGGCACCTGGTTGGCGAGTAGGGTGTCGAGCGGGTAAGTTGCGGCCAGCATGCCAGTGAACCGGCGTTCGCGATAGATCGGAACGAACAGGGCGACAAAGGCGCGGTGGTCTTCGAGGAAAAACGGCTCGCTGTATTGCAGTTTGCCGAGCCGGCTGGCCAGTTCGAAAGCCTTGGCGGTGGATGGTGCGGCGAACGGCAAGCCATGGGTTTCGGTGGCAGGAGCAGTCGGCAGGGCTTCGATGATCTGTTGTCCGGGGGCGAGCCAGAGGATCTGGGCGATGTCCGGGGAATTCTTGAGCAGGTGTTCGGCGCGCAGGCGAAAGAGCTTCTGGCCATCCGGTCGATCGGCGATTTCCAGCGCCAGTTGCTGGAATTGCTCTTCGTTGCCGTTCAGATGAAAGCGCAGGTTTTGCTCCAGCCAGAGGACGTCCTTGATCAGCGCCGTTCTTTCCTCCTCGGCCTCGTTGACGTGCAGCAACCAGAGAAGGGAAAGCAGGGCGGCGAGCAGCAGAACGATGCCGAGTTTGGGCAGGGCGAGGAGCCAGCGCAGCCGGCGCGAACTGCCTTGGGAGACCGGGAGGAGGTAATTCATGGTGAAAATGGTACCTCTTTTTTTTTCGCCTCCGGTCATTGTGGTTTTCCACAATTCGGATAACCACAATGGTCGCCTCTGGCCGCTTTGGCGATACTGCCGCCCGTTTTCCGGATTTTCCGGAGTGCGCATTCGAGGAGGAGCGTAAATACTATGGCCAAAAATTCGATATTCAAGAGTCTCTATTTTCAGGTGATCGTCGCCATCATCATCGGCGTGTCGCTCGGGCATTTCTACCCCGAGACCGGCGCGGCGATGAAACCGCTGGGCGATGGATTTATCAAGCTGATCAAGATGATCATCGCCCCGATCATCTTCTGCACCATCGTCGTCGGCATCGCTGGCATGGAAGACATGAAGAAGGTCGGCAAGACTGGCGGCTTGGCGGTCCTCTACTTCGAGGTGGTCAGCACCATCGCGCTGATCATCGGTCTGATTGTCGTCAACGTCTGGGCGCCGGGGGTCGGCATGAATGTCGATGTGTCGACGCTAGACACCAAGGGCATCGCCAAGTATGCCGAGCCGGGCAAGATGCAATCGACGGTCGATTTCCTGCTCAACATCATCCCGACCAGTGTCGTTGATGCCTTCGCCAAGGGCGACATGCTTCAGGTGCTGTTCTTCTCGATCCTGTTTGGTTATGCCATGCATGCCTTCGGCGAGCGCGGCAAGCCGGTCTTCGAGTTGATCGAAAAGCTGTCGCACGTGCTGTTCGGCATTGTCGGCGTGATCATGAAGGTCGCCCCGATCGGCGCTTTCGGTGCCATGGCCTACACCATCGGCAAGCACGGTGTTGGCAGCCTGACGCAACTGGCCAGCCTGATGGGCGCCTTCTACCTGACCTGCGTGATCTTCGTTCTCGGTGTGTTGGGCAGCATTGCGGCAGCCCACGGTTTTTCCATCATCAAGTTGATCAAGTACATCAAGGAGGAACTGTTCCTGGTGCTCGGCACGTCTTCGTCTGAATCCGCGCTGCCGCGCCTGATGGCCAAGATGGAAAACGCTGGCGCCGAGAAATCGGTGGTTGGTCTGGTCGTGCCGACCGGATATTCCTTCAACCTTGACGGTACCTCGATCTACCTGACCATGGCTGCCGTGTTTATCGCCCAGGCGACCAATACGCCGATGGATCTGGGTCAGCAAATAACGCTGTTGTTAATCCTGTTGCTGACCTCCAAGGGGGCGGCCGGCGTTACCGGTAGCGGCTTCATCGTGCTGGCAGCCACGCTGTCGGCTGTTGGTACTGTGCCGGTGGCCGGTTTGGCCCTGATACTCGGCATCGACCGCTTCATGTCGGAAGCTCGGGCATTGACCAACTTCATCGGCAACAGCGTGGCCACCTTGGTTGTTGCCAAGTGGTGCAAGGCGCTTGACGTCGAGCGGATGAATGCCGTGCTCAACAGCGAAACGACCGACGAAGCCGAGCGCCCGGAGCTGGTTCTCGACGATGCACCGGAGGTGATCATTCCTCACGTGCCACGTCCGATCGTCGAGCATCATTGATCGCGCATTATCAGCGAAGAAAACCGCCGGCTGGTCCGGCGGTTTTTTTGCTCTCCGTTATGTGGAAAACCACAATACGCAATGATTGCCCATTCCGTAATACTTTCACCCAGTCGCAATCAAATATGCGGGCGACTCACTTCTGGAGGAGAAAAAATGAAAGTTTCCAAACTGCTGATTGGTCTGTTTGCCTGTGCCGTCTCGCTGGGCGCCTATGCACAGCAAACTATCGTCATCAAATTCAGCCACGTCGTGGCGGCCGATACGCCGAAGGGCAAGGCCGCGGAAATGTTCGCCAAGAAGGCCGGCGAACTGACCCATGGCAAGGTCAAGGTCGAGGTCTATGCCAATTCGACCCTGTACAAGGACAAGGAAGAAATGGAGGCACTCCAGTTGGGTGCCGTCCAGATGCTGGCACCGTCGCTGGCCAAGTTTGGCCCGCTTGGTGTCAAGGAATTCGAAGTTTTCGATCTGCCCTTCATGTTCAATGGCTATGACGACCTGCACAAGGTGACCAATGGTGCAGTCGGCAAAAATCTGCTCGCCAAGCTGGAACCCAAGGGCATCAAGGGCCTGGCATTCTGGGACAACGGTTTCAAATCCTTCTCGGCCAACACGCCGATCAAGACCCCGGCTGACCTGAAGGGCAGGAAAATGCGCATTCAGTCTTCCAAGGTGCTCGAAGAACAGATGCGTTCGATTGGCTCCTTGCCTCAGGTGATGGCCTTCTCGGAGGTCTATCAGGCGCTGCAGACCGGCGTGGTCGATGGGACTGAAAACCCGATTTCCAACCTCTATACCCAGAAGATGCACGAAGTACAGAAGCACTTGACGCTGACTGATCACGGGTATCTCGGCTATGCGGTCATCGTCAACAAGAAATTCTGGGAGGGTCTGCCGGCTGATATCCGCAAGCAACTTGAAGACGCTATGGAGCAGTCCACCCGATATGCCAACCAGATTGCCAAGGTCGAGAACGAAAGCGCTCTGGATGCAGTGAAGAAGAGCGGCAAGACGGCAGTCTATGCACCAACCAAGGAAGAACGCCTGGCCTTCAAGAAGGCGCTGGTGCCGGTGCATCAGAAGATGGAAGGGCGGATTGGCAAGGAAGTCATCCAGGCGGTCTACAAGGATATCGGCTTCAAGCCGGATAGCCTGTAATCCGCAGCAACAACAAGATCGGGGGCTGCGGCCCCCGACTCACACCGGGGGAACTCGCTATGATCAACAAGCTACTCAATCACCTCGAAGAGTTGCTGGTCACTTTCCTGATGGGGGCGGCCACGCTGATTATCTTCGTGTCCGTAGCGCATCGCTACATGGCCGGGGTCGAAATACCCGGTCTGCAGGACTGGTTGCTTAGTCTCAATTTCGGCTGGGCGCAGGAACTGTGCATCATCATGTTCGTCTGGATGGCCAAGTTTGGCGCGGCGTATGGCGTCCGAACCGGCATCCACGTTGGCGTCGATGTGCTGATCAACCGCCTGGAAGACAAGATGCGCGGCAAGTTCATCATTTTCGGCTTGCTTGCCGGGGCGCTGTTTACCGGCATCGTCGGTGCGCTCGGTGCCCAGTTCGTCTGGGAAAATGGCGCGCACTACGCTATTTTCAATTTTCTGGGCGTCGCTGGCGAAGAGCTGTACGAAGGGCCGACCACGCCTGATCTCGAATGGCCGACCTGGATCGTTTACAGCGCTATCCCGCTCGGTTCGTCGCTGATGTGTTTCCGTTTCCTGCAGGTGGCCTGGGGATTCATGAAGACGGGCGAGTTGCCACACCACGACCACGGCCATGTCGAGGGTCTGGAGGAAGAGGAAAAACTGCCGATAGACGTCGACGTTTATGGCATGGGCGACAACCTGCACATGCATGACCTGAAGCATGAACAAGTCGGCGAGCGCCGCAGTGGTGGGGAGCGTCGCCAGGGTGCCGAAGCGACCTCGGAGGAAGATCGTCGCCATGGAGAACGCCGAATTCCGGCCGAAAAAGAAGGAGATCAGTCATGAACGCCCTAGTGATATTCACGCTGCTGGCAGTCCTCATGCTGACCGGTATGCCGATCTCGATTTCGCTCGGTCTGACCGTGCTGACCTTCCTGTTTACGCTGACCCAGGTGCCGCTTGAGTCGGTGGCGCTGAAGTTGTTCACCGGCATCGAGAAGTTCGAGATCATGGCCATTCCGTTCTTCATCCTGGCCGGTAATTTTCTGACTCACGGCGGGGTGGCGAAACGGATGATCAATTTCGCCACGTCGATGGTCGGGCACTGGTACGGTGGTCTCGGTCTGGCCGGCGTGCTGGCCTGTGCACTGTTCGCCGCGGTGTCCGGTTCCAGCCCGGCGACCGTGGTGGCGATTGGCTCCATCCTGCTGCCGGCGATGGTCAAGGCGGGCTTCCCGAACAAGTTCGGGGCCGGGGTGATCGCAACTTCCGGGGCGCTCGGTATTCTGATTCCGCCGTCCATCGTCATGGTGATGTACTCGGTGGCGACCAATACCTCGGTCGGCGCTCTGTTCATGGCCGGCGTTCTGCCGGGCCTGGCGCTGGCCGCCACGCTTGGCGGCGTGACCTGGTACCGGGCGAAGAAGTTTGACTACCCGCGTCAGCCGAAGGCGACCTGGGCCGAGCGCTGGCAAGCCTTCCGCGCCTCGGTCTGGGGCTTGTTGCTGATTGTCGTGGTCATGGGCGGTATCTATACCGGTATCTTCACGCCGACCGAAGCGGCAGCAATGTCTGCGGTCTACGCCTTCATTTGCGCGGTGTTCATTTATCGCGATCTGGGCTTCAAGGACGTGCCAAAGGTGCTGCTCAACTCGGCCAACATGTCGGCGATGCTGCTCTACATCATCACCAATGCCGTGCTCTTCTCGTTCATCATGACCAACGAGAATATCCCGCAGGCGCTGGCTGACTGGATGCTGGGCAACGGTCTCGGGATGATCACCTTCCTGTTGGCGGTGAACGTCATCCTGCTGCTGGCTGGCAACTTCATGGAACCGTCGTCGATTGTCCTGATCTTCGCACCCATACTGTTCCCTGTGGCTGTGGCGTTGGGCATCCACCCGGTGCACTTCGGCATCCTGATGGTGGTCAACATGGAGGTCGGCATGTGTCACCCGCCGGTTGGCTTGAATCTCTATGTGGCCTCGGGCATTACCAAGATGGGCATCACCGAGTTGACCGTCGCGGTCTGGCCGTGGCTGCTGTCGATGCTTGGCTTCCTGGCGGTCGTGACCTACTGGCCCGGGTTGTCATTGTGGCTTCCCCAGCAACTGGGCATGCTTTAGTCGAACCGTACTCCGTCATGCAAAGCCCCGGCCCCGGCCGGGGCTTTCTGCTTTTGAGGGGGCGCGTATGGCACAATCCATTCCCCGGAAATTGCACTGGATGCCCATGAAATTCGCTCTCGCCATCGTTGCGCTTGTCGTCGCGGCACTAATTCTTCCATTTTTCATGCCGGGCGCCGGGAAGCAGGACGGGGTTGATCCGAACAGCAATTTGCCGTGGCAGATCGAGCTTGACGGCCAGGGTGGGAGTCGCGTTTTTGGGCTGAAGCCAGGCGTCAGCACGCTGGGCGATGTGCGCCAGCAACTGGGCAGCGAGATCGAAGTGGCGATCATTGCCGAGCCGGGCGAAGTCGGTACGCTGGAAGGCTATTACTCGCAGGTGGCGCTTGGTTTCGTGCTGGCCAAGGTGATTGCTACGGTCGATGGCAAAAAAGAGGCAATTTCCGCAATGCGCGATCGCGCCATCAAGGCCAAGCACATGGAAAGCACGACGCGGCGGATCACCTTGCATCCGGATGATCTGGCGGCAGCCGACAATCTCCCGATCAAAGCCATTTCGGTGATCCCGACCGTGAATCTGGACGAGGCAACGGTGGTGCAGCGTTTCGGTCCGCCGGGGGAGCGTCTGGTCGTTTCGGAAAGGCGGGTCCATCTGCTCTATCCGGACAAAGGGCTCGATGTTGTGGTCGATGCTGACGGCAAGGAGCTGCTGCAATACGTTGCGCCACGCAACTTCGCGCTGCTGCGCGACCCTTTGCAAGCATCGGCCAGCGCAAAAACCGTTGCGCAGTGAGACAGGCGTTCGGGTTCTGAATCTGCTAAAATCGCCCGTTTTTCAACTGACTAGCTTTCCCGGAGCAATCTCATGGCTATCGAACGCACCCTCTCCATCATCAAACCCGACGCAGTTGCCAAGAACGTCATCGGCAAGATCTATTCCCGTTTCGAATCCAACGGCCTGAAGATCGTTGCCTCCAAGATGGCCTGGCTGTCCCCGCAGGAAGCCGGTGCTTTCTACGCTGTGCACAAGGAACGCCCCTTCTTCAAGGATCTGGTTTCCTTCATGATCTCCGGCCCGGTGATGATCCAGGTTCTGGAAGGCGAAAACGCCATCGCCAAGAACCGCGAACTGATGGGCGCCACCGACCCGAAGAAGGCCGACGCCGGCACCATTCGCGCCGACTTCGCTGAATCCATCGATGCCAACGCCGTACACGGCTCTGACGCCCCGGAAACCGCCGCTGTCGAAATCGGTTTCTTCTTCCCGGGCATGAACGTCTATTCCGGCCGTTAATCAAACCCGCATGACCGTCAATCTGCTGGATCTCGATGGCGAAAGCCTGACTGCCTGGTTTGCCGAACAGGGCGAAAAGCCCTTCCGCGCCAAGCAGGTCTTGCGCTGGATCCATCGTTCCGGCGTGGCGGACTTCGATGCCATGACCGACATCGCCAAGAGCCTGCGTGAAAAGCTCAAGGCAAAGGCGGTCGTGGCACCGCCGACGGTTGTCTCCGACAAGCTGTCGGATGACGGCACGCGCAAATTCCTGATCGACGTCGGCAACGGCAATGCCGTCGAAACGGTGTTCATTCCCGAAGACGATCGCGGCACGCTGTGCATTTCCACGCAAGCCGGTTGTGCGCTCGACTGCGCCTTCTGTTCGACCGGCAAGCAGGGCTTCAACCGCAACCTGACGGTGGCGGAAATCATCGGCCAGCTCTGGCAGGCCAATCACGCACTGGGTGCGGTCCACGGCGACGAGCGGGTCATTTCCAACGTCGTTCTGATGGGCATGGGCGAACCGCTCGCCAATTTTGAAAATTCCGTCGCCGCGCTCAAGCTGATGCTCGACGACAATGCCTACGGCCTGTCGCGCCGCCGGGTCACCGTGTCGACTTCCGGCCTGGTGCCGGTCATGGACCGTCTGGGCGACGAATGTCCGGTCGCGTTGGCCGTGTCGCTGCATGCGCCGAACGACAAGCTGCGCGACCAGATCGTACCGATCAACCAGAAATACCCGCTGAAAGAACTGATGGCCGCCTGCCAGCGCTACTTGGCCAAGGCGCCGCGCGATTTCATCACCTTCGAGTACATCATGCTCGACGGCATCAACGACAGCGATGCCCACGCCCGCGAACTGCTGGCCCTGGTCAAGACCGTGCATTGCAAATTCAACCTGATTCCCTTCAACCCCTTCCCTGGCTCGCCGTTCAAGCGTTCGCCGGCGGAGCGGGTGCGCCGGTTTGCCGATATCCTGATGCAGGCCGGCATCGTTACCACGACGCGCAAGACGCGTGGCGACGACATCGATGCGGCCTGCGGCCAACTGGCCGGGCAGGTCAAGGACAAGACCCGGCGAACCGCCGGACGAGTGATTCCCCTGATGGAGGCAAGTTCGTGAAAGTCTGTTCGCTGAAGAATGCTGTTGCGGGAATCGGTCTGGGTATCTGCCTGATCGCCTCGGTACAGGCGCAAAACAACTACAACCCGGCGGCCGGTGTGCAGTCGCAAGGCGTCGGTGATCCCCGCGAGCGGGCCAAGATTCACACCGAACTGGGCGCCATGTATTTTCAGCTGGGCAATAATGCAGTGGCGCTTGACGAGCTGCAGATTGCGATCAAGTCCGACTCCAGCTATTTCCCCGCCTACAGCGTTCGTGGGCTGGTTCGTCTGGGGTTGAAGGAATACGACAAGGCCGAGGATGATTTTCGTCAGGCCCTGAACATTGCGCCCAACGATCCCGAGGTGAACAATAATTATGGCTGGTTCCTCTGTCAGACCGGCAAGGAGCGGCAGTCGATTGCTTATTTCCTGAACGCCCTGAAGAGTCCGCTCTATGAAACGCCGGATCGCGCTTACACCAACGCCGGGACTTGTGCCCTGAAGGCCGGTGACTTGGAGGGCGCACAAAACTATTTGCTGAAGGCCTTGCAGCTTTCTCGCGATGGCGGAATGAACGCGCGTATTGAACTGGCCAAGCTGTTTTACAGGCGTGGAGTTCTCGAAGAGTCAAAAATTTACCTGAATGATGCGCTGAGGATGATGGAGCCGCCGTCAGCTGATGCGCTTTGGCTGGGGTTGCGGCTTGAGCGCAAGTTGGGCAACCGGAGCGCGGAAAGCGGGTATGCCTCGCAGTTGCGCAGTCGCTATCCGTCGTCGCCGGAGTATCAGGAATTCCTGAAGGGCAGTTTTGAATGAATGAGCAGGTCAATATCGAGAACGCTGTCGGAGACGACGGCGTCGTAGCCGCAGAGCATCCCGTAGGCGAGCAGCTTCGCCTGGCGCGAGAGGCACTGGGCTTGCAGGTTGGCGATATCGCCCAGGCCCTGAAACTTGGCACCAGGCAGGTAGAGGCCCTGGAAAGCGGAGATTGGCAACACCTGCCCGGACAAACCTTCATCCGCGGTTTCGTGCGCAATTATGCGCGCCTGGTTCAGCTCGATTCGCCCCCCTTGATGTTTCTGCTGGATGGCGTCCTGGAAAAGCCCGTTGATAACCTGGCCATTCAGAATGCTCGTCCGGCATCGATGCCCCAGTCCGGCGGTACGGCTTCCCGGCGGGATCGCCTGGTGGTTCTGATCGGCGCCATTTTGGTTGTGCTGGCTACCCTGATCTATTTTCTGATTCCGGCCGATCTTGGTCCGCTGCGAGATGGCATGCAGTCGCTGCTCGACTCAATGTCGCGCAAGGAGACGCCGGCACCTGCAGGCCCGACGGCAGACCCGGTCTTCCCGCCGGGGGCTACGCCACAGCAGATCATGAACCCCCAGGCGCTGGCACCCGCGGAAACGCCTGTGCCTTCCACCTCTCCACAAGCCGATACGGCGCCCGCAGTGTCATCTGGTGTGGCGACGCCACAGATGCGTTTCCTCTTTGACAAGGAGTCCTGGCTCGAAGTCAGGGATCGTGACAACAAGGTGGTTTTCTCGCAGCGCCTTCCGGCGGGTACGGAACAGACCTTGTCCGGGCAGGGGCCGTTGTCGCTGACTATCGGCTATGCACCCGGCGTCAGGGTTTTCTGGCAGGGGCAGGCGGTCGATCTGGCACCGCATACCAAGGGCGACGTGGCCCGTCTGATTCTGGAGTAGGCAGTGAGCGAAGTGCTAAAACGGCCGACCCGTTCTTGTCTGGTCGGTCATGTGCAGATGGGTGGCGCTGCCCCGGTGGTCGTTCAGTCGATGACCAACACGGATACGGCCGATTATCTGGCGACGGCCTTGCAAACTGCCGAGTTGGCGAGGGCCGGTTCCGAACTGGTGCGGATCACTGTCAATTCGCCGGAAGCGGCGGCGGCTGTGCCGAAGATTCGTGAGCACCTTGACCGGCTGAACTGCAATGTGCCGCTGATCGGCGATTTTCACTACAACGGGCATCGCCTGCTGACTGAATATCCTGCCTGTGCGGAGGCATTGGCCAAGTACCGGATCAACCCGGGCAATGTGGGTTTCGGCAAGAAAAAGGACGAGCAGTTCGCCCAGATGGTTGAGTTGGCTTGCAGGTACGACAAACCGGTGCGCATCGGCGTCAACTGGGGCAGTCTCGACCAGGAATTGCTGGCACGGATCATGGACGAGAATTCCCGTCGCTCGCAGCCGCTCGATGCGACCGAAATGATGCGCCATGCGATGGTGACCTCGGCGCTGGAATCGGCGGCCAAGGCTGAAGAAGTTGGCCTGGCCGGCGACAAGATCATCCTGTCGTGCAAGGTTTCCAGCGTTCAGGATCTGATCGCCATCTACCGCGAACTGTCCAGGCGTGCTGATTACGCATTGCACCTCGGCTTGACCGAGGCTGGAATGGGTTCCAAGGGGATTGTTGCCTCCACC
>CAIXSK010000369.1 GCA_903922075.1 uncultured beta proteobacterium
GGCAATCTCAAGGACATGGTGATCGGCGGCATCACCAGCTTCGTCGTCGACATGGTGGTCAAGAAGGCGGTGCCCAAGATCATCGCCATGTTCATCCCCGGCGCCGGCTTCATTTCGGCCGCCATCTCGATCTACGAGTCGCTCATGGTCTTCGTCCAGAAGCTGTCGAAGATCGCGGCCGTGGTCGGCGCCTTCGTCAATTCCATCGTCCAGATCGCGGCCGGCAATATCGGCGGCGCCGCCAAGCGCGTCGAGAGCGTGCTGGCCGGCCTGCTCTCGCTGGCGATCAGCTTCCTGGCCGGCTTCGCCGGGCTGGGCAAGGTCGCCGACAAGGTGATGGCCGTCATCGCCAAGGTCCGCGCGCCGATCGACAAGGCACTCGACGCGCTGATAGGCTGGATCGTCGGCATGGCCAAGAAACTGTTCGCCAAGGCCTTCGGCAAGGATAAGGACAAGGACGCCGCCACGGGCGACGTGCGCGACCAGGCCGGGACGGCGCTGGCCGGCAAGCTGGGCGGCGAAGCCAGCGTCGAGGATACGGAAAAGGCGGCCAGCGCCGTCATGGGCGAACTGAAGGCCAAGGGCCTGAGCCGGGTCTATCTCGGGCCGGAGAATGCGGAGGGCGATCGCGACATCTTCGCCGCAGCCAGTCCGCCGAAGCGGGTACGGGTGCTGGCCCGCAAGCGGATCACGGTCAGCATCGAAGGAACGGTCAAGGTCAGCGGCGAACCGGTGCTCAGCGGTTTGTCGGGGGCCGGCTTCGCCAAGTTCGACGAGGAGCGGGCGGCCGCGATGGGCGGCAGCGGCCAGGCCGCCGTCCTGCCCCAGGTGTCGCAGCCGCCACGGACCGCGGCCAGGAAGGGGAATCAGCCGTCGGCGGGCCTCGTCATCAAGCCCGAAGCCGAGTCGCAGAAACTGGAGGTTGTCGCCTGGAACACCAGCGCCCCGGAGAAAGGCCACAACACGTCGCACGCCGAACGCCAGTTCATCGAGTGGTTCAATGGCCAGAGCGCCAAATGGAAAGATCGCGTCGTCGCGGTGGATGTGACCGTCAACGGCCGGCCGATCTGCGAGCTGTGCGCCAGCGACATCGCAACCATGAAGGCGCGCTACCCCAAGGCGGCGATCAACTGGAAGAGCGGCGACAGCGGCGGCAAGAAGGGACAGGGCGAAAAGCGCCAGTTGAAGGCGTGAGCCTGGCGAGTTCCTCGCCCTGCGGCATCAGCTACGGCCAAATGCTACGGTCGGGCAGAAAAAATGGAAAAAATTGAAATTTTCGACGATGTCCGTCGCGGCGGAGAAGGCGATTTACGGGCCTGGCCGAGCATCAATAGAGGCGGATGGCCATGTCGAAGTGCCAGGTCCGGCGAATCTCGATCACGTCGTAATCGCGGGCCAGCCCCGGCTGGAACGGCTGATACGGCGTCTGATCCAGCACGATGCGTCGGATCGCCTCGTCGATGGCGGGAACGCCGCTGGAGCGGACAAAGGTCACCGACTCCACGGAGCCGTCGTTTCTGATGGCGACCGTGACCATGGGGGCGGTA
>CAIXSK010000370.1 GCA_903922075.1 uncultured beta proteobacterium
AAAACGCACTGACCGCTGTTGGCACGCGCCGCCTGACATCCCAAAAATGGAACGAAAGCTCGCCGACTAAGCGCCGCTTTACTTAAGTTTGCCCCGCACCACCCGGACGCGGGCCGGGTTCTTGACGTTCATCTTGCCGCCGCCACCTTCGAGGTTGCCGCAAGCGCAGGCGGCCTTGATGTGCGGCACGGAATTGACGATGACCAGGCAATCCAGGCATTCGTAGTACAGATCGCCACCGGTCGGCAAGGCAGCAGGATCGGGCGCCGGCTCGACCGGGTAAAAGTTGTAGATCTTGCGCATGTCGATATTCAGCATTTTGTCCCCATCTTTGTATTTTGATCGAATCCTAGCGCGCTTCGAACTGCGCGCTGGCCCGATAGTGCTTGTTGGCCTCCTCGCCTCGCCCCAACTGGTCGAAGAGGTGCGCCAGTTCGAGGTGCGCTTCCTGCGTCACCATCACCGACAGCGATGCTTCCAGATAACTCTGGGCCTTGCCCCACAATCGCTGGCGCTGGCACATCCGGCCCAGCGCCATCAGCAGCAGGGCATCGTCCGGATGCCGGCGCAGCCAGGCCTCGGCCTTGGCGATCCGCGCCGTCTGCTCACCGCCAGCCAGTCGCCCGTAAAGCGCCACCAGATCGGCTTGCCAGGCGTCGTCGTCGGCTGCATCGAGCGCCGTCTCGATCAGTTTTTGCGCCTCGCTGCCGGCATCGAGGATCATCAAGGCCCGGGCGGCCGCCAGCAACACGCGCCGCCCACGCTCCTCGGCGGGAATGCCGCGCAGGTAGGCGGTCAGCCGGCCCCGGTCGGCAACGCTTCTGGCGATATTGGCCAGGTGTGCCTGGGTGCGAATTTCTCGAACCACTTCCGGCAGCAGCGCGTCACGCTTGGCCAACTGACGGACCAGCTTGAGCACCCCATCCCAGTCGCCGCTGCCCTGGCGGGCGCGCAACTCCAGACGCAGGGCGGCAATATGGCGGCCCTGCTTGCCCTGCAGACGGCCCAGGGCAGCCAGCGCGTCGTCGAAGCGGCGCTCCTCGTTGGCCATTTCAGCATCAAGCATCAGGGTCGCCGCCTCGGTCTGCGGATCGTCGGTCCGGGCGTGCTCCAGCCAGAACTGCTGCTTTTCCGGTTCGCGCATGCGCTGGGCGGCACGGGCGGCGACCAGCGCCGACAGGCCGCGCGCCGTACCGGCGGCATGGGCTTCGCCGGCCTTCTTCATGGCCTGACCGAAGCGTCCCTCGAAGAGCAGGCGAACGGCATCCTGGAAGACCATGCCGGCCTTGTCGCGCTGCTGGCGGGCGCGGTACTCGCGGACCCGCTTCGGCATGCCGAAGGTGGCCGACAGCACACGCAGCACCGCATAAAAAACAGCAAACAGCGCGACCAGCGCGAGCACAAACAGGTTCAGCGAAATCTCGGCCCGCCACGGCGGGAAGACGAGCAGCACGTAGCCATCGTTCAGGCGGGCGCCGAGGGCAACGGCGACGGCCGCCCCGAACAGGGCGAGAATCCAGAACAGGCCCTTCACCGCTTGTCCCTGGCCGGCCGCAGGGTGCGCAGGACCGCCTGACTGTCGTTGAGGTTGGGCAACTCGACGTTGATCTCGGTCGCCGTCATCTGGCGCAAGGTCGATTGCGCCGCGCCGACGGCCTTGTCGTTCGGGTCAAAATGGCGGGCCAGCATGTCCTGGGCGACCTTCAACTCGTTGCGGAAAGTCCATTGATCGCGGGCGAACAGCGCCAGGCGGGCGTTGAGCAGGCGCAGCTTGAGGTTCTCGTGGAGGAAATAGCCCTGGCCGGGGGCCAGTAGCGCCGAGTCGTCGCGGTCGAAGCGCTGGATGCGGACCAGGCCCTTCAACTCCTGCCAGATATCGTCACCGGTCCGCCGCCACCAGGGCGACGCCTCGGCCGTTTTTTGATTTTCGGCCTTTTCTACCGGCCGACCGTAGGATTTCAACGGCAACTTGTCGATGCTGACGACAATCTGTTCGAGACGCAGGCTGATGCCGGGCATATCGACGAAAGGCAGCGCCGTCAGGCGGCCTAGATCCTTGGCCAGTGCCTTGCGCAAGGGCAGGTAAGCGGGTCGGTCGAGACGAGCCAGGCGGGCATCAGCCGTCTGCAGCGCCAGCACGGCGACCGGCACGTTGCCGGCCAGTTGCAGTTGCTGGCCGGCCAGCGTGATCGCCTGCTCGACTTCGAGCAGGGTCACTTCCTCGCGGCTGCGGGCGATCTCCTGGTACAGCGTCTGCAAGGTCGCCGACTGGCCCTGGAATTCGGCCAGCTTGCCGTCGAGCGCGCCGAGCCTGGCTTGCAGGGCCTCGATCTGCTCGCGCGTCTGTTTCTGGGCGCCGCGCTCTTCCTTGTTGGCGGTATCGAATTCGGCCAGCTTGCGGCTGACCTCCTGCTGCGTATCGATCAGTTTCTGGCGGGTTTCGAACCACTGCCAGCCGGCCAGCGCCAGCGCCGCGATGGCCACGATCAGCCACGGACCTGGCCGGGCAGGCCGACGTGCCGGATCCCGGGCGGAGCTCGGAATCGTCGGGGAGGAATTTTCGTTTTCAGGCATCATGCCGGCCAATTATAAGCACGTAAGCCGGCGAGAAGGCCGGCGTCCGCTGCGTCGGTGAGGATAATGTTGCTTAAACCCAATGCCCGGGCATTTTCCGCGATGCGGGCATGAGGGACGAAAACCGGGGTGTTCAGCAACCGGGCGCGGCCTTCGGCGTCGAGCAGGTCGACCAGATAACGCAAGCCCTCGCTGCTCGACACGGTCAGCGCATCGAGCCGGCCTTCGCGCCAGGCGGCGAGCAAGGGCGCGACGCCGTCGGAAGGGCCGCTGCGCCGGTAACAGGGGATGCAGTCGACCGTTGCCCCGCGCTGGCGCAGCGTATCGGCCAACAGTTCGCGCCCGCCGTCGCCGCGGAAAATGGCGACGCGCTTGCCGGCAACCTGCCCGGCGGCCAGCGCCGGCAGGTCGAGCAGCGCTTCCGAATCGAAACGCTCGGTCGGCGCCACGCAGCCGGCAATGCCGTGGGCGGCCAGCGCCTTGACCGTTCCCTGGCCGACGGCGGCCGGCGTCAGCGCAGCCGGCCACGGGCCATGGGCGAGCAGGGCGGGCAGCGCGTAATCGACGGCATTGGGGCTGATAAAGACGGCCAGCGCGTAATCGGCCAGCCGCTCTGCCGCTGCGGCCAGCGGCCTGGGATCGGCGGCGGGCGAGATTTCGAGCAGCGGAAAAACCAGCGGCGTGCCGCCGGCGGCAGCGATTGCCTCAGCCAGCGGCGCGGCTTGCGCCTGTGGCCGGGTGACGACGATCGTCTTGCCGGCAAGCGGGCCGACCGGATTCATGCGCGCCGGGAACCTGTGATTTTGGGCTCGCCCAAGCGGACGCTCAGGCGTGGCAGGCCAG
>CAIXSK010000371.1 GCA_903922075.1 uncultured beta proteobacterium
GAGCGCTACCGCGAATGCTGGACCGCGTATCACCAGCTGATGGCCCGCCGTGGCGTAACGCCGGCCATCGCCAAGGAAGCCATGCGTCGCAAGCCGACGGTGATCGGTGCCATGCTGCTCAAGCTCGGTTACGCCGACGGCCTGATCTGCGGCATGACCGGGCAGTACAGCCACCATCTCGGCGTGATCCGCGAGATCATCGGCAAGCGTCACGGCGTCAATACGCTGGCGGCGATGAACTACCTGATGCTGCCGGGACGCTCGCTGTTCATTTGCGACACGCACGTGAACGAGAACCCGAACGCCGAGGAAATCGCCGAAATGACGCTGATGGCGGCCGAACAGGTCAAGCGTTTCGGCATCCATCCGAAAGTTGCGCTGCTCTCGCATTCGAACTTCGGTTCCGGCAGTTCGGAGTCGGCGCGCAAGATGGGCGTCGCAGCCGGTCTGGTCTCCGCCATGTCGGCCGGCGAACTGGAAGTTGACGGCGAAATGCACGGCGATGCCGCGCTGAACGAAGATCTTCGTCGCGCTGCCAATCCCGATTCGCCGCTCAAGGGCGAGGCCAACCTGCTGGTCATGCCCAATATCGACGCCGCCAACATTTCCTACAACCTGATCAAGATGACCGGCGGCGAAGGCGTGACCATCGGCCCCATCCTGCTCGGTGCGGCCTGCCCGGTGCATGTGCTGACTTCGACGGCGACCGTGCGCCGCCTGGTCAACATGACGGCGCTGGCTGTCGTGGAAGCGATGGAACGCTGATCAATTCGGCGCGATAGAAAAGGCGCGGGAGGGTGACCTCGCCGCGCCTTTTTCATTTTTGGCCCTTTTTTCGGGCCGACCGTAGCATTTGGCTGGAACGGCGGATTACTCGGCCAGTGCCGCCAGCAGCTTGGTATGGATGCCGCCAAAGCCGCCGTTGCTCATGACCAGGATGTGGTCGCCCGGCTGCGCGGCAATGACGATCTGATCGACCAGGCGGGCCAGGTCGTCCTCGACCACCGCCCGCTCGCCCATTGGCGCCAGCGCCTCGCGAGCGTCCCAGCCGAGGTTGCCGGCGTAGCAGAATGCCGCGTCGACCTCGCGCAGGCTGTCCGGCAACTGCGCTT
Source organism: uncultured beta proteobacterium (assembly GCA_903922075.1). Taxonomy (GTDB): domain Bacteria; phylum Pseudomonadota; class Gammaproteobacteria; order Burkholderiales; family Rhodocyclaceae; genus Azonexus. Next base: position 1,113 of record CAIXSK010000371.1, read on the forward strand.
TCATCGTGCCCAGTTTCATGGTGTTCGAACGCGGCTCCAGCACGGCCAGGATGCGCGCCTGGCCGACCTTGCGGCGCAGGCCGGCGACGGTCGTCGCGATGGCCGTCGGATGGTGGGCAAAGTCGTCGTAGACGGTGACGCCGCGCACTTCCCCGCGCACTTCCATGCGCCGTTTGACATTGACGAAGCGCGACAGTGCATCCAGCCCGTGGGCCAGCGATACGCCGACATGGCGGGCGGCGAGCAGTGCGGCGCAGGCGTTGGCCCGGTTATGCTCGCCGGACAGATTCCACCGGGTGCGGCCGATCAGACCCTCGGGGCCGTAGAGCGCCAATTCGCCGCGCGCATCGTCGCCGGTCATGCGATAGCCGGCCGGATCGTTGAAGCGTTCGACCGGTGTCCAGCAGCCGCGCTGCAACACGCGGTCCAGGCTGGCCTCGGCAGCGTTCGAAACGATCAGCCCGGATTGCGGCAGTGTACGCACCAGGTGGTGGAACTGCGTCTCGATCGCTGCCAGATCGCTGAAAATGTCCGCATGATCGAATTCAAGGTTGTTCAGGACGACGGTCCGCGGCCGGTAATGGACAAACTTGGACCGCTTGTCGCAGAAGGCGGTGTCGTATTCGTCGGCTTCGATCACGAAGAAGGGCGTGTCGCCCAGTCGGGCCGAAACGCCGAAGTTCAGCGGTACGCCGCCGATCAGGAAGCCCGGCGCCATGTTGGCGTCCTCGAGGATCCAGGCCAGCATCGAGGCAGTCGTCGTCTTGCCGTGCGTACCGGCGACGCCGAGCACCCAGCGCCCCTGCAGCACATGCTCGGCCAGCCACTGCGGGCCGGAGACGTAGGGCAGGCCTTTGTCCAGGATCGCCTCAAGCAGCGGATTGCCACGCGAAATGGCGTTGCCGATCACGAACATGTCGGGCTTGA
>CAIXSK010000372.1 GCA_903922075.1 uncultured beta proteobacterium
GGCGTCTCGTTGATCAGTTGCCCCTCGCGGGTGGCGGTGACGGTGACTTCGCCCAGCGACGTTTCTTCGGCGCGGGCAGTGCCGGCGGCCAGGGTGGAAAGTACGGCCAGCGCCAGCGGCGCGAGTGCAAATTGTTTCATCAGTGAACCCTAATTGATTTGCGTCAAAAACGCTTATTAAACATAAGCTTAGGGTTCGAATCATACGGATGCGGCGAGGGTGGCGGAATGTGGCAAATTGTCGCACCGTCGCCGCCCGGGCGGTGGGGATTTAGCCGGCGGCGACCGGGGTCAGCGCGAAGCTGCGCGTGGCGTGCACGCCGGCCATGCGGATGGGGCTGAGGATGTGCTGGCGTTCGAGCTGCTTGACGATGCGCGAGATGGTTTCAAAGCGCAGGTCGGTGATGTCGGCGATGTTTTGCCGGGTGGGCAGGACGACCTGTCCGGCGCCATCGGCAAACAGGCGGATCAGGCCGAGGACGCGGTCGATGGCCTGGCCGCCGCGCAGGGCGACGAGATCGGCGGCGCGCTGCTGGGCGCTGGCCAGCGAGGCGAGCAGGGCCTCATTGTCGGCCGTGCCTTCCGGCCAGGGATTCAGGTGGCAGGCGGTCAGCGCGGTGGCGCTGAAGGTGTAGGCGCCAAAGAGCAGGGTTTCGCAGCCGAGGATGTCACCGGCGATGGCCAGGCTGGCAAAGGCAGGTTCGCCAGCGGCCGTGGTCGTGTCGAGGCGGACGACGCCGTGTTGCAGGCGCCACGGGGTGCCGGCCGTGCCGCCGGCGTAGATTTTGGCGCCGCTGGCGCAATCCAGGTTGCTGCGGGGCGGAATGCTACGGTCGGCCGTAAAAAACGGGCAAATTTGAAATTGCTCCTGATGGCCGGGCCCCGGATGGCGCCGGGGCCCGTGGGTTAGAACTTCACATTGACGCCGGCGTAGAACGAGCGCCCCATGCCCGGTACGGCGATGCCCCAGGGAATGCTGTTGATGCCCATGGTCATGCCCTGGCCGGTGTAGGTGCCGCCGGTCGGCAGGTAGTAGAACTTGTCGAACAGGTTCTCGACGCCGAAATCGACGCGCACATTACGCCACGAGTAGCTGCCCCGCAGGTGGGTCAGGCTGTAGCCGGGGGTCTCGATTTCATTGCGCACCGCCGAGGTGTCATCCTTGCCGGCGACGCCGACCACTTCGACGGCGTTGTTCCAGCCGCCGGTCTTGTGGGTGAGGGCCAACTTGGCGTTGAGCGGCATGATGTTGTAGAGATCGCCGCCGGTGTCGCGGTTTTCGCCCCGAGTGTAATTGAGCAGGCCGTTCAGGCCGAATTCGCCAAAGCCGGTCTTGGCCAGCGGCAGGCGGCCGGAGAGGTCGAGGCCGTAGAGGCGAGCCGACTGGTTGGCGTATTGCAGGCGGACGAAGGTGGTGGTCGACGGGTTGGGCGTCGCCGTCGGGCAGCCGCCCATGCCGCCGGCAGCGCAGCGGGCGGCGTCGATGTAGTCGTCGACGTAGGTGAAGTAAGGCGTCGCCTTCAGTTCCCAACTGCGGTCGGCGGCGTGGAAGTCGAAGGTGGCGGAGACGGTGTAGGCCTTTTCCGGCTTCAGATTCAGGTTGCCGACATAGCCGTTGCCGTCGCCGACGAAGTTGTTCATGACCGCCATCATGCTGGCCGTCGACCAGGTGTAGCGCTCGTACAGGTTGGGCGAGCGTACCTTGCGGGCGACGCCGAATTCGATGTCCTTGGTGCTGTCGACGGTGTAGCGGGCCAGCGCGGTCAGGTCGACATTGTGGTCGGTCCGGCCGCGCTCGGCGTTGTTGAAGGCGACGGCGTCGACCTTCTGGTTCATCATGTCCATGCCGGTGACCGTGGTCGGGGCGGTGGCCGTGTTGTAGCCATGCACCCTGCCGGCATTGGCGTCGACCACTTCATAGCGGGCGCCGAGCAGGGTCGTCCATTGCGGCGAGAAACGCTTTTCCCATTCGGCGAAGACGCCGAACCGGTCGCGCCGGCCGTCGTTGATGTTCTGGAAGGCGTAGGGTGCCATGCCGCCGGTGCCGGAGGGCGGCCACCAGTCGTTCAGCGTGTAGTGCTGGTAGAGCGCGCCGAGGCGCAGCAGGTCGTTGCTGCCCAGGTCGATATCGGCTTTGAGCGTGAGGCCGGTCGTTTCGCTGGTCGAGTACATCGGCATGCCGTTGACTGCCGTGCCGTAGGCCAGCTGCTTGTCGGCACCGAAGTTCATATAGTGGTCGACATCCTCGTAATAGGCCCGCGCTTCCAGCTGGCCCCAGTCGAACTGGCCGAGGTAGCGCAGGTTGACGCGCTTCTGCTCGTTGCCCAGCATGTCCATGCGCTGGTTGGGGTAGAGCTGCTTGGGCACGTCCTGGTAGCCGAACTTGGCTTCGACCAGGTGGTTGCCGCCGCGCAGCGCGAGGCCCAGCGTGTGGGTCTGCGATTCGTAGGCCGAGGAGCCGACTTCGTCGCGCGGCAGGCTGTGGCCGGGGCGGCCGGTGGCGGTGAAACTCTTGAAATTGCCGGCCGCCGTGTAGTTGTCGGCCTGGGTCTTGGCGCCGGTGTAGCTGATGCTGAACTGCTCGGTGGCCAGTGTGGCGCCGATGTTGGCGCCGAGCGCGTTGTTGTTGCTGCGGGCGAAGGCGCCGATTTCGCCCTTGCTGAGCAGGCCCTGGCCGGGGGCGGCGAACTGCGGGGCCGCCGTTTCGGCGACGATGGCGCCGCCGATGCTGTCGCCGCCGACGCTGACCGGTGCGATGCCGGCATAGACCTTGATCTTGCTGACCGCGTTGGGGTCAAGATAGGAGAGCGGCGGGTTCATGTGGTTGGGGCAGGTGGCGATGAAGTCCATGCCGTCGACGGTGATCCGCAGGCGGTCGTCGGCCAGGCCGTGGATCGCCGGCAGGCTGGAAACGCCGCCGGCGCCGTACAGGCTGACGCCCGGCACGTCCTGCAGCAGCGCCGCGGTGTCGCGGGTGACGGCGTGTTTGGCGGCGATTTCGGCCGCGCCGACCTGACGCGGCGTGGTCGCTTCCGGCAGGCGACCGGCGCTGACCACGACTTCGTTCAGCGTCGTCTGGGCCCAGGCGGATGGTGCGGAAAAAGCGACAGCCAGTGCGGCCGCCAGCGGACGAATGCGATACCCCATGAAACGCTCCCTGAATTATTGGTATTTAAGCGGGGGCTTATTTTCCGCGTCGGCGGCGGACAGGGGAATGTGGCAAATTGTCGCGCGACAATTTGCCTCAGGGGGAGCCGATGATTTTGGCCATTTTTTGAGGCCGACCGTAGCATTTGGTGCCAAGCGCCCCGGCCGGGCACTTGGTCGGTCAGCCGTTCAGCTTTTCCAGCGCCTCGAGCAGCTTGGCCGGTTCGTCCAGGCGGAGAATCTTGCGGACGTTGGGGGCGAGTTCCTCGACGTTGGCTTTCAGGATGCGGTTCTTGACCTTGAAGATCTGCGACGGGTGCATCGAGAAGGTGCGCAGGCCCATGCCGAGCAGCAGGCGGGTCAGTTTCGGGTCGCCGGCCATTTCGCCGCAGACAGAAACCGGCACGCCGACCTTCTCGGCGCTGGCCAGCGTGTGGGCGATCAGCATCAGCACGGCCGGGTGCAGCGGGTCGTAGAGGGCGGCGACCTGTTCGTCGGAACGGTCGATGGCCAGCGTGTACTGGATCAGGTCGTTGGTGCCGATCGACAGGAAGTCGAGGCGGCGCAGGAAGAGGCCGACGGCCAGCGCGGCGGCGGGAATCTCGATCATGCCGCCGACTTCGATGTTCTCGTCGAAGGGTACCTTCTCGCCGCGCAGGCTGGACTTGGCCTGCTCCAGCGCGGCCAGCGTCTGGTCGATCTCGTGGGCGTGCGCCAGCATCGGGATTAGCAGCTTGATCGGCCCGTATTTGGTGGCCCGCAGGATGGCCCGCAACTGCGTCTGGAACATCCGCGGCTCGGCCAGCGACAGGCGGATGGCGCGGCGGCCGAGCGCCGGGTTGGTCTGCACCCGGTCGGCGGCGCTGGCTTCGGGGTTGAGATCCTTGTCGGCGCCGAGGTCGAAGGTGCGGATGGTGACCGGCCGCCCGGCCATGCCCTTGACCACCTTCTTGTAGGCCTCGTACTGCTCCCGCTCGTCCGGCATGTCGCCGCGGTCGAGGAACAGGAACTCGGTGCGGAACAGGCCGACGCCTTCGGCCCCGCAGTCGAGCGCCATCGGCACGTCGCCGGGCAGTTCGATGTTGGCGTAGAGCTGAATCGGGACGCCGTCGATGGTTTCCGACTTGGCCGTCTTCAGGCGCTTGAGCTTGCTCCGCTCCAGCTCGATCTGTTCCTTGCGCAGCTGGTATTCGTCGAGGATGCGCTGGTCCGGGTTGACGATGATGACGCCGCGCAGGCCGTCGACGATCAACTGCTCACCGTCGCGAATCAGCGCGCGGCCGTTCTCCAGGCCGAGCACCGCCGGGATCGCCATCGAGCGGGCCAGGATGGCCGTGTGCGAGGTGGCGCCGCCGACGTCGGTGATGAAGGCGGCGAAGCGGTGTTCCTTGAAGGCGATGGTGTCGGCCGGCGAGAGGTCGTGGGCGACGACGATCAGCGCCTCTTCCTTCGAGCCCTTGGCCGCCTTCAGCTGGGCGCGGCGCGGCCGGCCGAGCAGTTCCTTGACGACGCGCTCGACGACCTGCACGACGTCGAACTTGCGCTCGCGCAGATAGGCGTCGTCAAACTGCTCGAACTGTCCGACCAGATGCTCCATCTGCTGGACCAGCGCCCACTCGGCGTTGCATCGCCGTTCGCGGATAATCTCGCGCGGCTTCTCGGCCAGTTCCGGGTCCTCCAGGAACATCGTGTGGATGTCGATGAAGGCGTTGAGCTCGGCCGGGGCGTGCTCGGTGCTCTCCTTGATCTGCAGCAGTTCGTCCTTGACCGTCTTGATCGCCGCGTCGAAACGCTCGATTTCCTTGTCCACC